>JAJRTB010000126.1 GCA_024278495.1 Deltaproteobacteria bacterium | reverse complement strand
TCGGTGGCCATAGCGAGGAGGTCCCACCCGTTCCCATTCCGAACACGGAAGTTAAGCTCCTCAGCGCCGATGGTACTGCCAGGGCGACCTGGTGGGAGAGTAGGTCGCTGCCGAATTCTTCTATACCAAACCCTGATAACCTGTACGGTTATCAGGGTTTTTTTTATCTCTCGCGCGCTCCTGTGGGGGCGGGGCGAGTTCGAGCAGAACAGACACTATTTTTCTGAGAGACGAAGCATGATACGGGTCGAATAATTCAGGTAAATCAGGTACACTGAAAAGTGACCTGTAAACCTGCTTTGAGCACTCAGTTTATGCCCAGTTACCAGTCCCGATACCTGCTGCTTTTCTGTATCCTTTTCTCCGTTCTTTTGTCTGCAGAAGTTGACGCCGCGCCGAGGAACAAACTGCACGACGCCAGCTGGCAGAGAACATTTGAAGCCTATCGTGAGGTAGGTTGCCTGAGCAGCGATGAGCTCGACTTCGGCAAGGAGCTGATTCTGGGCCTCGACTACAACTCAAGGCGTGTCTTCCGGAAGCTCAGCCGCTTGAAGGGCATGAATTTTGAGCGGAGCAAAGAGGCCTGGGACCTTCTGTTGTCACTTGACCTCTCCTACGAGCAGGTCCTGGCATTCGAGACGTGGTCAGGTCTCGACAATGTGGACATCACCCTAGCCCTCAGCGCCCTGCCGGGTATCCAGACCCTGAGTTACGAGGAAGGCAAATCATTCCGGCAATACTGTTCCCTGCCCCGCATCACCCCGCGTCACGCCCTGAAAACAATCCCCCTGCTGAACAGGCTTAACGACGCCCGGAACAGGGCTGTGCAGGATCTGATCACCATCAAAAACATTACAGCGGATCAGGCGCTTGACGGCTTGCGTGTTATTGCCCGCATGGGTGTAAACCGGGCCCGGGCCGCCGGCGCCTTTGCCCGACTGCCGGGCATGACCATCTCCATGCTCAACGACGGCCTGCCCGTAATCAACCTGCTTGACGAAGACTCGGCCTGGAACGCCCGCACCCTGTTTCTCTCCGGGGCCGTTGACCCGGCAGAGGCTTGGTTCTGGCTCATCTCGTACTTTGCCAATCCCACTGATATCAGGGAACAGCAGTTCCAGTCCCTTGATGACAGGCGCAGGCAGACCCTGCTGCAGGCTTTTTACCGGGGCGGGGAGGAGCTGATCTGGAAGATCAACAATCTGCATGCCATCACGGATCGGTTCGGATTTGAAATTTCCAGCAGTGAACTGCGCAAGTATTCCAGCAGGCAGCTTGAGCAACGTTTTGAAAAACTCTCGCCCCGGGTCAAATCCGAATTCGGCAACCGTTTTTACCGCGCCGGCCGGGCTGCCAAGCGCAAGGTTTTAAAAGAGGCGACTGCCGCCGAGCGGGTGGAAACGGCCCGCCAGCTGACCTCGGCCAATATCTACGCCCTGCTCGCCCAGGGCAGTGAACTCTATGACAGCTCGTTTCGCAACATTCTGGTGCCGATCCTGAAAAAATATATCAGGAAAAACCATGCCGACAATCTCCTGCATTTTCTCAAGGTAACGGATCCGGCCAACCTGCTGGTTTCCAGTTTTATCGTCAGCCTGGCCCAGAAGGGCAAGCTGACCACCTTTTTCCCCGAAGATCCCGGGGAACAGCAACAGGTGCTGAACCTGGTGGCCGAATCCGCTTTCAGGGACGAGGACTCCATTATTCTCTTCTCCGCCACCTTCATGTACCTGCTTGAAGTGCTGCGACCCGAGGCAAGGACCTGCCTGATCACCCGAATGAGTGAACAGGCCGATGCGGGAACAGTCGCCTACGCCAGGCTTATCACGGTCATCCTCCAGTACTACATGCAGGAATTTCCGCACCTCCTCGGCACAACCGACAAAACCGTCATCACCCGGCTGGTGGTCCGCCATGGAGCGATTAACCTGCACAAATACCTGGCCACCCCCTTTGGTCAATGGAAGGAGGACAATCTTCTGCAGTCGGTCTCGATCTTTCATCCGGATGATGACGGCCGCGACTCCTTTCTCTCTAACGCGAGGATCCTGCTCAAGAGCGGCTACCGGCTCTCCCTGTCCGACCAGTTCAGCACCGGTGCCCTGGATGCCAAGACCAGAACAGCCGTCAACAGGTTGATCCGGGATGCCATGGCCCGGCCGGCTCCGGTGCTCCCCCTGCTCTTCAACAGTATGCTGCGACGTCACTACAGTGTCCGTTTTGAAAAGGAACTCAACAACATCACCATCCGCCACAATGCCGTGGTCTATGGTGACGAGGCCCGCCAGGAGATTATCCTGGAGCGATTTATCCAGGGCGGGGTGGAAATGTTTGCCCAGCGGGGCCACAGCTACTGGCGTTCGGAACAGATAACCGATCCCCTGACCAGGCTGCTGGAACAAAACCGGGTGAGCGACAATGACCTGCGGGCCAAACAGCGCTTTTTAAGTCTCGGCTCCTGCGGCGGAGTCAAGGCATACACCCGGTTGACCCGGATGTTTGCCGGCCATGTCGATATCCTGGCGACCATCGGCACGGGCCTCGCCAGTATCAATGACCCCTATAATAAAAATTTCTTTGAGATAGTTGCCGGAAATCCCGCAACCATCTCCTGGAAGGATGTCAGCATGAAGCTTACCTTTATTTTCAAGGGCGGCCACGGCAGGGACTATCTGCAGCCAGGATCACTGCCGGCCATTCTGCATAAAATTCTTGACGGGGAAAAAACGACGAATCACAATGACCTCCGGAAACGGAACCTGGCTCCCCCCCCTTCCAGCACCTGAAGGAAACTATGGCCCTTTACACCGCCGAGACGCTCAACGGGTTGATCGGAGAAATCAAACAGGGAAAGATCACCCCGGCCGTTCTGGTCATGGGGGAACGCTTTCTGATCCGGCAGGCAGCGGAACGTCTCTGCGCGGCCCTTCTTAAAGGAGGCGGCACGATTCACACGGTGGACGGATCCACCGAACCGTTCACCACGACCATAAACAAGATCTCCAGCTTCAGCCTGCTGCCGGGCCGGCAGATATTCAGAGTCAGCGACACCCGGCTGTTCCACTCGGTCAAGATTGCCGAATCGCTCTGGAAAAAAGCGGCGGCGGCCCACCTGAACAACCACCCGGACAAGGCTGCCCGCTACCTGCGCGATATGCTGGCCGCAGCCGGACTTGAGCCGGAGGATCCGGAAAACGACCCGGGCGCGATGAGCGCGGGTCACTGGAAAAAACTCTTTTCCTTTACCAGGCCCGAAGAAGACCTTTCCTGGACCGCCGCTGTTCTGGCCCAGGCCCCGCCTCCCCGGTCAGCGCCACCGCAGGCCGGTGATAATGCCAGTGTGCTGGAGCAGACCCTTGAAGCGGGCATTCCCGGGCAGAACATTGTCATCCTGCTGGCCGAGGATGTTGACAAACGCAAACGGCTGTTCAAGTATCTGAAAAACAAGCAGACCGTGCTTGACTTGAGCGTGGAGACCGGCACCGGCAGCCGGGCCAAAACCGCCCAGGCCAAGGTACAGCATGAACTGATCCGAAACACCCTGGCTCCTTTTGGCAAAACCATGACCGGCAAAACCGCGGAACTGCTCTGCGAGCGGGTCGGCTTTCATCCGGTGGCCGTGGTAATGGAAACCGAGAAACTGGCTCTGTTTACCGGGGACAGGAAACAGATAACCCCAGACGACCTCGACCAGATCGTCGGCCGGACCAGACAGGAAGCGCTCTTTGAGCTGACCGATGCCCTTGGCAGAAAACAACTGGAACAGGCCCTGCTGATTGCCGACAGACTCGGCGAACATGGAGTGCATCCCCTGGCGCTGGTGGCCACCCTGAAAAACTACAGCCGCAACCTGCTCCTGTTCAGGGCCCTGCAAGAGCAACCGGACATCGGATACAGGCCGGGTATTTCAGCCAACGTTTTTCAGCAGCAGGTCCTGCCCCGGCTGAAACAGAAGGAGCAGTGGAAAAAGGAGCTGTCCGGTCACCCCTACGCCCTGTACATGCAGTTCAAAACAGCGGCGTTTTTCCCCCTGGCGACCCTGAAAAACTGGTTACAACTTATTCAGCAGGCGGACATGCGGCTCAAGGGTTCCCCTGTTGAACCGGAAACCGTTATCCAGCATCTGCTCATCAACATGCTGGCGGTATCCGGGGAGCAACCGGAACTGTGAGAGATCAGGTATGTCAGCGCGGAAACATCTTCCGGGCGGGAGCGACAAAGTGATCTTGCAAAAAATTGACTGAGCATTACTTTATAACAGAGCAGATGAACCCCTACTGACAGTGTTAACCGATTGCATCTATAAAATATGAGCAAAGATAAATCCGGTCTCAATGAAAAAACCGCGCTCAGAGACAGGGAGGAGCTGAAAGAGCCCCCCCTGTACAAGGTGCTGCTGCACAATGATGATTACACAACCATGGATTTTGTCATCACGGTGCTGGAGACCGTATTCCGCAAGGATACCAGCGAGGCGACCCGGATCATGCTCAACGTCCACCACCAGGGGTTGGGCGTGGCCGGTGTCTACACCCGGGAAATAGGTGAAACAAAAATCGCCATTGTCCATGACCTGGCCCGGAAAAACCAGTTTCCACTTAAATGCTAGCTTGAGAAAGTGGATTAACTCTCTATTATATTATGGAACAAAACGATCATGCTGAGCCGAAAACTAGAACTCGCTCTTATCAAGGCCATCAAAGAGGCCAAGACATACAAACATGAATTTGTCACGGTTGAGCACATGCTCTACGGCCTGCTCTATGACGACCTGGCCCGGCATGTTATCACAAGCTGCGGCGGCAATGACAAGAACCTGAAAAAACGTCTTGAGCGCTTTTTCGCGGGCGGCCTGCCCATCCTCAAGGATTCCGCTTCCGAACCGGCTCAGACCGTCGCCTTTAACCGGGTTCTGCAGCGGGCCGTGAATCATGTCCAGAGCTGCGGCAAAAAGGAGGTCGACACCGGCGACGTTCTGGTCTCTATCTTTGCCGAATCCGACTCCCATGCGGTCTACTTCCTCGGCAGCGAAGGGATAAAGCGCCTTGACGTGGTGGAATACATCTCCCACGCCTTGCCCGAAACACTGCAAAAGGAACCGTTGCGCAAGCCCGGGGCGCCGTCCGAGAAAAAAAAGAAGAGCGGGAGCTCCGGCGATCCCCTGGGAAAATTCACGGTCAACTTTGCCCGCCGGGCCGCAGAAGGAAAGATTGATCCGCTGATCGGCCGGGACCATGAAATCAGGCGGATGATGCAGGTGCTGTGCAGGCGGCGCAAGAACAACCCCCTGCTGGTGGGCGAGCCGGGGGTCGGCAAGACGGCCATGGCCGAAGGCCTGGCCCTGCGCATCTTCGAAGACCAGGAGACCCGCGGGCAGGACACCCCGGACCCGGACAAGCTGGTGCCGGAACTGCTGCGGGATACCGAAATCTACATGCTGGACATGGGGGCCCTGGTGGCCGGCACCAAGTACCGGGGTGATTTTGAAAAACGGATCAAAGCGGTCATCGCGGCCATCGAGGACATGGATAACGCCATCCTCTTTATTGACGAGATGCACACCATTGTCGGCGCCGGCGCCACCAGCGGGGGCTCCATGGACGCATCCAACCTGCTCAAACCGGCGCTGCAGGCGGGGACAATCCGCTGCATCGGTTCAACAACCTACGAGGAATACAAAAACTATATCGAAAAGGACCGGGCCCTGTCCCGTCGGTTCCAGAAAATCGATATCGAGGAACCGTCGGTGGATGATACCTGCGATATTCTCAACGGCTTGAAGTCACGATACGAGGACCATCATAATATCCGCTATTCAGAAGCGGCTATCCGCTCCACCGCCGAGTTGGCCGATCGCTATATCAATGATCGGTTCCTGCCGGACAAGGCCATCGACATCATGGACGAGGTTGGCGCCTCGTTTCGACTGGCCGGCAAGACGGGCAGAACAGTTTCCTTAAGAGACGTGGAAAAAGTGGTCTCCAGGATCGCCCGGGTTCCGGTCACGTCCAGGTCCGTCACGGACAACGCGGGCCTGCGGGAACTGGACAGCGCCCTGAAAAAGGTTATCTTCGGCCAGAACGAGGCCATCGACACCGTGGTCAAATCCATCAAGCGCTCCCGGGCCGGCCTGGGCAACCCCCTGTCCCCCACCGGTTCCTTTCTCTTTGCCGGGCCCACCGGGGTCGGCAAGACCGAAGTGGCCCGTCAGCTTGCAACCCAGCTGGGCATCCATTTCGAACGGTTCGACATGAGCGAATACATGGAGAAACACGCGGTAGCCCGCCTCATCGGCGCCCCTCCCGGCTACATCGGCTTTGAACAGGGGGGGCTGCTCACCGACGCCATCCGCAAGCATCCCTATTCGGTGTTGCTTCTCGATGAAATTGAAAAGGCTCATCCGGACGTTTTTTCCATCCTGCTCCAGGTTATGGACCATGCCACCCTGACCGACAACGCGGGACGTCGGGCTGATTTCCGCAACGTCATCCTGATCATGACCACCAACACCGGCGGCCGTGAACTGACGGAAAGCGCCATCGGTTTTCTGGGAGACTCATCCGGCAAGGGGGAAAAGGCCATCAAAAATCTCTTCTCACCGGAATTCAGAAACCGGCTCGACGCCATCATCTCGTTTGCGCCACTCGACATCGACACCATGATCCGGGTGGTCGACAAGATGATACGGGAGCTTCAAATCCAGCTTGCCGACAAACAGGTCCGGATAACCCTGACCCCGGCCGCCCGCAAATGGCTGGCATCAGAGGGGCATGACCCTGCGTACGGAGCCAGGCCGCTCAGGCGCCTGATCATGAAGGAAATCGGGGATCGCCTGACCGATGAAATTTTATTCGGAGACTTGAAGCAGGGCGGCAGGATCAAAGTGGGATATCGACACGGCAGGTTGACCTTCCGCTTTCCCGAACATGTCCCGGCAGGGTGATTGCACTTCCGGTGAACCACTCACAGGAAGTCCGGCCATCCGTTTTTTCAACCACAATGGTGTAAGCGCTCTCAGGGACGCAGGTTTGCGCAGGAATGCCATGCCGCAGGCAAGCCCGACCGCGGGGAGACTCCGACAGCCCCTCTATGCGGCCAGGCACGACCGTGATAAGATGCACCGCCTGTGAGCGCTTACGCGTCCTCAGCTGCGCCGTGATGACTGGAATATTTACGGCAACACAGCGGCCGGCGGCTTTTTGCAACGCCGTCAGCGAGACCCTGTACAATTTTTAAGGACTCCCGTACAATTTTTTTGACTTTCTTCATCCGACCCGTTGACATCCCGCGCAAAATACTATAAAAATTCAATACGTATTTTTGTATTTTATTTTTTATAATCCGATAGGTCTTTCGCTTTACTCGCCGGAAGTCGACAAGGTCCCTCGCGAGAGGTGGAAACATATCGGCATATCGGGATGTTCCCGCAAAACAGGAGGAAGAAGGAATGATCAAAAAATTTTCCATGCTTGCACTGGCAGGACTCATCGCCCTCCCCGGCGTGGCTGCTGCGAGTGCAGGAAAAACCCCGTCTGACCTGAACCAGAGAATCGATGAACTGTCCCGCCAGCTTGACGAACTCAAGGCGCAACTGGCCAAGCAGAACGAGGATCTCGCCGAGATGGGCACCATGGTTGAAGACATGGACGAACAGTTCGCCGAAAAATCGGACGCATGGGACCTTGCCGCCCGCATCCAGTTTTATGGTGACTTCCGCTCACGTCTCGATTTCATGACAGCCTCTGCTCCGGCCCAGTACACGGCATCTCAGGTTGCCAACGGGTTTGCGATGGCCCTGGCCGCGCCCCAGTCTCAGGGTGGTTTTGGCGTCCCGGGCCCCTACAGCACGAATATGATCCGGCAGGCCATCCAGGGGTTCCAGCAGTATACCCCGGCCCAGCGGGCCGGCCTGTTCCAGATGATGGGCTATACGCCTGTTGCCGCGCAGGACTATGACAGCGACACCCTGATGACCAACCGCTTCCGCCTCAACATGCGGGTCAAGGCGACGGAAAATGTTGATTTCAAAGCCCGCCTGGCCATGTACAAGGCCTGGGGCATGCAGTCAAACCCAACGGCTCCCCTGGGCAGTCCCTATGCGTTTGACAGCTATAACTGGGACGGCAACTCCACCCGCCAGCCCTTTAACAATGTTGTCCGGGTAGACCGCGCCATCTTCAACTGGACAAGTATTGCGGGTCAGCCCATCTGGCTCTCCATCGGCCGTCGGCCCACCACGGACGGGCCTCCGGCCCAGTTGCGGATGGGCAATGACGAGCGCATGGCCTCTCCCACCAACTTCATGGATTACGCCTTTGACGGGGCCACCCTGGGCTACGCCTACCAGTGGGGCAGCGAAGCGCTCGGCACCGGCCGGATCCGTTTCTGCTACGGCCGCGGCTTTGAAAACGGCATAGACAACACCCTGAACGACATGGACTTTGCCGGGTTCAACTGGGACGTCTTCCAGAGGGGCTATCGCTTCCTGAATATCCAGGTGTTTGAGGCATTCAACCTGGTCAACGTCCCGGATGGCATCACATTTGGCAATCCCCTTGAAATGGCTGGCCTGCTCCCCGGTGACGGGATTCTTGACAGGGCCAACCTGGGTAACATCTATCACTCCACATTCGTCTACATGGACAAGATCGGGCCGGTCAACTTCTTCCTGGCCGGCGGCTGGAGCCGCACCGATCCTTCCGGATACGACGAGGCTGGCAACAGCCTGCTCACCTCCTGGTGGGATCCGCTTGAGTCCCAGGACGGTTTTTCCGTCTACGGCGGTATCCGTTACGACATCGACGAAATCCGGCTGAAACTGGGTCTGGAGTACAACTGGGGTTCCGAGTACTGGATTTCCATGACGCCTGCGCATGACGATCTGTTCAACTCCAAGCTGGCTACCCGCGGTCAGGTTATTGAAGCGTACATGATCTATGACCTGCCCACCGGCGAGGCCATCTCCAAGTACGCCAAAACCTTTATGCGTCTCGGGTACCAGTACTACAAGTATGACTATACGTACTCCGGCTCGTGGCTTGGCGCTCCGGTCGATATTGACGAGTTGACCAGTGATCCGTTCAACGCCCAGTTCTACCCGGCTATTGAAGATCAAAGCCAGGTCTACCTGACGTTTGATATTTATTTCTAGTCGACAAAACAACACAAAATCTGATCGCCAGGGGAAAGCTCTTCCGAGCTTTCCCCTTTTTTTGTTCAATGAATCATGGCCGACACCCCAGTCAAACCCAATCCTTCCAGACCGCCCGCCATGCGCATCGGCTCCGGCCTCGGGACTGCCCACGGGCTGTTTGACCGCAGAAACGGAGTAAGTCCTCCCCCTTTTGATTCCCTCAACCTCAGCTACGGAGTCGGCGACAGCAATAATAACGTCAGCAGGAACCGGCGACGTATCAGACAACTGTTCCCCATAACCCGCCTGGTTTCAGCCCGACAGGTCCACTCTGATAAAATCTACAAAGCGGATACGATCCATGAGGACATGGAAGTCCAGGGATTTGACGCCCTGCTCACCAACAGACCGGGAATCGGGCTGCTGATCCAGCAGGCCGACTGCCAGGCGATTCTGCTCCATGATCCTGTACACAAGGCAATAGCAGCCATTCATTGCGGGTGGCGGGGAAGCGTGCTCAATATTATCGCCAAAACCATCAAACGCATGAGTGATGAGTACCGGTCAGACCCGGACGATCTCCGCGCCCTGATCAGCCCGTCTCTTGGTCCCTGTTGCGCTGAGTTCAAAAATTACCGCCGGGAACTCCCTGCCGGATTCCACCCCATGCGGTCAAAAACGAATTACTTTGACTTCTGGAAGATAAGCGCCGCCCAGCTCTCCGCCGCCGGGGTCCCTGAAAGGCATATTGAAACCTGCAAGATCTGCACGGCCTGCAACAACTCTTTTTTTTCGTATCGCAGAAGCAGACGGACAGGATCGGGAACAACAGGACGCCAGGGCTCGATCATTCTCCTGGAGCCCTGAGAAACAGTTCAGGCGATCAGCCCCGCTTCAGGGTGAAGTCACAGACCAGGGGAGAATGGTCCGAGTAGCGGACCTCTGGAATATGAAAGTCTGCGGCCACAAGGTCCGGACTGTGCAGGATAAAATCAAGCTGCCGCTTGGGTGAGCGACTCGGATGGGATGGCCGTCCCTGGTCATTGGCGCTGACAAGGCCGGTCGCGGCCAGAAACAGATCAAGCTCACGATCGCCCCGAAACACATTAAAGTCACCGGCCACGATAACCGGCCCTTTGGCGTGGCGAATCAGGCGATACAACCCCTGCAGCTGGTACTGCCGCTTTCTGAAGGTCAGGGACAGGTGGACCAGGAAGACAGTCACCCCGGGCAGCTCCACCTCGATGACAAGCCGTTTCACTCCCTCGCTGAAATAATGAAACCTGTGGCGTACTATCTCCCGCCTGACCAGGATGGCATTGCCCTGCTTGTTGAGAACCGGGACCCGGCTGATGACCCGGTTGTCTCCATACTTTGATTCAGCCACGTGGGAATATCCCAGCTGACGGGCGATTATCTCCGCCTGACAGACATTTTCCGAGCGAAAGGAACCGCTGTCTATCTCGATCAGGCCGATAATATCCGGCTGAACCGACTCGATAAAGGCAATAATACAATCAAGATTGCACGAAGTTCGCTTGAGATAGCCGGCATAGGGGACAGGCAGGTGAAAGCGGGCCCCGATCCCTGCCCCGTAGCGGACATTATAGAGGAGGAAACGCAACTGTTACATGCCTCTGAGGCCGAAGACCCCGTTCTTTTTGCTGGTAAAGGCAGGCTGCATGCCCCGGCGGCCGCGGGAACGATTTTTTGCACCACCATTGACGCCGGACCGGCGCAGCGGTTCCTCAGATGTGTTTTGCCGGGAGCGAAACAGGTTATCGTCAGCTCTGCCCCCGCCTCTGGCTTCCTCAAAAAGCTGATAGAAACGCAGGCAATCCCTGAAATAACTCTTTTTACGCAACCAGGAAGGCCACCCCTTTGTACCGCCGTGGCCGGCAAAAACCGGCAGGTTCACCAACAGGGTGGTCATGGATTCAAGCGTCATCCGCCTCAGATTGAACCGCTCGGCAAAAACATCACTCAGGGCGGCCCGGATATCCCGTGAATACGCATATAAAGACGCTCCTTTCAACCGATGCTCCAACAGGTCAAAACGGGCGTCTATCCAGGGAAGCGCCAGGACGGCCAGCAGCATATAATCCGGAATGTCCAGCAGGAAAGAATCATCGATCCGGGCCTGCAACCGGTCAACCGTCCCCAGGAGGCCCAGAAGCAGTTCCCGGCGCGCGGCCCCGCCGGGGGTGTTGCCAAAGAGCTCCAGGTAACACGGAAACAGGGTAAAAAAGATACCGGAATCAAGGGCCAGACAGGCCCAGGGCCTGCTTGCCCCGCCATGCAGATCCTTGAGCAACTCATCCCTGATACGGGAAGCCGGGCAGAGGTTCAGCTTATCCCGGTTGCTGATAATCGCCTGCCAGGTTTCCCTTTCTATACGGAAGCCGGAACGGGCGGCATGACGAACGGCACGCAGCATCCGGACGGGATCCCTGGTAACCCGGACATCAGGGTCACCGACAATCCTGACAATACCCTGGTCCAGATCGCGGATACCGCCGACATAATCAATAATGGTCCTGTTTTCGATCTCGTAGAAAAGTGAGTTGATGGTCAGGTCACGACGAAGAGCGTCCTCGGGCAGGGTGCCGAAGGTGTTGTTGCTGGGCAGGACTTTTTCCCCCTCCGCCATGTCATATTCACTGCGGGAGCGCAGGGTGGAGACTTCGATTATCTTGCCGCCCCGGAAAAAGACCTGCACCAACCGGAAGCGGCGCCCGATTGTCCGACTGTTGCGAAAGAGCTTGCGCAACTGCCCGGGACGGGCGTCAGTCGAAATGTCAAAGTCCTTGGGTTTCCTGCCCAGGTACAGATCCCGCACGCCGCCGCCGACCAGATACCCGGAAAAACCGGCATCTCGCAGCCTGTAGAGAACCTTGAGCGCCTCCCGGTCCAGATCCTGGACCCGAATGGAGTGCTCTCCTTCCGGAATAATCACGGGCTCGACGGAACCGAAATTATCCGGTCTCTTCTTCCGATCAACTCCAACGGATTTACTCATATGCGGGAATGGGGCCGGGAAAAGGAAGCGAAACAGAAAAGGGTCCCACTGGACTCCTGTTATATTTTTTCTTTGTAAACAGACTGGGCTTCTCTGACAAAACGATCGAAAATCTCCCGGACCGGGAGTATCTCCTTCATCTTGTAGGTATTTGATCCGGAAAAAACCAGGCCCTCTTCAATATTACCGGTCCGGGCAAAATTGAGCCGATCATTGATGCAAAACTTGTAATTGCATTTTTTCAGACACTTGAACCGGCACTCCCTGGTCGAGACATCTTCCCCTCTCTCCATCCGCTCGACAAAGGGGGTCCTGATCGCCCTGCCGGTCATTCCAACCGGAGAGGACACCAGGACAATATCATCAGGCCCCGCGTCCAGGAAGGCCTGCTTGAATTTGTCATCAACCGCGCACTCAGTACTTAACACAAAACGGGAGGCTATCTGGATACCGTCGGCGCCATACCTGTCCATCAATTCCGCCATCTCATACCCGTCAGTGATTCCGCCGGCGGCAATGAGAGGCACCCTGGTCACCACCTTCCTGATGGAGGGGAAAAGGTCCCGCAACCTGGTCTGGGTTCCGAGATGCCCGCCGGCCTCGGCCGCCTCAACAATGATGGCGGCGGCACCGAGCTTTTCCGCGAGCCTGGCAAAGGCGGGGGAAGAAACAATGGAAACAATGGGAATATTGTGCTTTTTACCTATCTTGAAAATGTCCCGCGAAAAGCCGGCACCGGTGATAATCATGTCGGCACCGGCTTCAATGGAACCCATAACGAGTTCATAGAACTCCTTCATGGCATACATGATATTAACGGCAACAATACCGCTGGTCCGGCTCTTGGCCTCGCGGATATCCTCTTTCAGCTCGTCCACTGGCAGGGCGGAACCACCGATGGTCCCGATACCGCCACAATCGGCCACGGGCACAGCCAGGGCCGAAGTAGATACGCGAATGGACATCCCACCCTGGATAATGGGAACCCGGGCGGTCAGCGAACCGATTTTCAACTCAGGTAATTTCATTCTCAGACAGTTTCCTTAATAATCACGGCGTCGTAAAAAGTCGCCAGGCACGACGACATTTCATTATTTCACAACTCGTATCCGTCGGTTTCGAGGCTTTTTATGAAATCGACAATACTGCACAGGCTAATCAAATAATAATGCCCTGACAGAGCAGATTTGTCAAGCAAAGGCGCACCAGTTTCGTCCGTCATGCGTAAACAGAGACCGGGATGGCCCGCTTTATCAGGCCTGCGTATCTCCTGGTCAAAACCAATCATCTGCAGCACGGGTGAACGCTCACGGATCCGGGAATCACACAGAAGCGAACCGGATATCTCTTCATCTGCATGAAACCATACGCCCTGAACAAGCGCGGGAAAAGGCCCCCTGCCTTCACCTGAACCCGGAACGCGAGGAGGATTTACCATAATCCGCCAGCGCCTGCTTGACTTTGCATCCTGTTTTGTGGTTAATTTATAAATTTTACTGTGCTATTAATAAGCCGGTTTTTTTCACGATCCGCCTGCCAGAAAGGAAAACCTCAGGCCATTCACATCATGACGGACTCACAAAAAACCGCAGAAACAATCAGATAAACACGACAACGCAATGAGTTGCGGTTCCGATCCGTCGCATTCGCTCTTTTCGCGAATCCGGCAAATCATACGGAGGCATAGTTGAAAACACAAGCCATCCAGGGCTTCAAGGACATCCTGCCCGATGAGATGCACCGCTGGCTACGCATTGAAAACGTGTCCCGGGACATCTTTCAACGCTTCGGTTTTCGCGAGATACGCCTGCCGATCATGGAAGAAACCAGCCTGTTTGCCCGCTCCATCGGCCAGGACACGGATATTGTCGAGAAGGAGATGTACACCTTTGCCGACAAGGGCGCCACCCTGCGACCCGAAGCCACCGCCTCGCTGCTCCGCGCCTTTATCGAGCACGCTCTTCATCTCAAGCAACCGGTCCAGAGACTGTTCACCATCGGCCCCATGTTCCGTCATGAACGTCCCCAGAAGGGAAGACTGCGCCAGTTCCACCAGCTGGACGCCGAGGTTATCGGGGCAAAGGAGCCGGACGTGGACAGTGAACTGATGGCCATGGGCGCGATGATCCTGACCGAGCTGGGCCTTGCGGCAAGCCTGGAAATCAACTCTCTGGGTTGTCCCCGGTGCCGCCCGTCCTTCCGGGAGCAATTGATCGACTATCTCCGCCAGTACAGCAAGGATCTCTGCCCGGACTGCCGACGGCGGACCGACACCAATCCTCTGCGGGTCCTGGACTGCAAAAAAAGCAACTGCCGGGAACTGGTTGACGACGCCCCCTCCATCCTTGCCAGCCTCTGCGCGGCCTGCGAGGATCATTTCAACGCTGTTTGCGCCGGACTTGAACGTCTCGGCGTTTCCTACACCCTGAACCGCTTCATGGTCCGCGGCCTGGATTATTACACCCGAACCACCTTTGAATTTCTGACCGACAACCTGGGGGCCCAGGCCGCTATCGGCGCCGGGGGCCGCTATGACGGCCTGATTGAACAGCTGGGCGGGCCTGCCCTGCCCGGCATCGGTTTTGCCCTGGGCATGGAACGTCTGGCCCTGCTGATGGAACAGAACGAGGAGGAAAAAGCGGCGGATTCCATGGATCTCTACATTGCCGCCCTGGGCGAGCGGGCTATCCGGGAAGGCCAGGTCCTGGCCCACCACCTGCGCTCCCTCGGGGTCAGAACCGGGATCGACTACGGCGGCCGCAGCCTGAAGGCCCAGATGAAACAGGCCGGCCGCGTCCGGGCCCGTTTCGCTCTTATCATCGGCGATGACGAGCTTGACAGGAAGGCCGCTCAACTCAGGGATATGACCGGGAAGGATCAGCAGGAGGTGTCCCTGGCAGGGGACGCGCCGCAGGCTGCCCGCACAATTCATACTATTATCAGTTCCGCCCCTGCCTGAGGCGGGAGACGGCCCTGAACAGGAGAATGACACACATGGATGCAATTGGAGCGCTGCGGCGCACGCATAACTGTAACGAACTCGGCCCCGATCAGGTGGACAGTGAAGTAACGCTCATGGGTTGGGTCCTGCGCCGCCGTGACCACGGTGGGGTTATCTTTATCGATCTCCGGGACCGCTGGGGCATAACCCAGGTGGTCTTCAACCCGGAGCACAACGGTGAGGTGCATGCCAAGGCGCACCGGCTCCGCAGCGAATGGGTCATCGCTGTTCGCGGCACCGTCCTGCGCCGGCCGGCGGACATGGAAAACCCAAATCTTGAAACCGGCACCATCGAAGTAATGGTCAACGACCTGCGTATCTTAAACAGCAGTGTTACCCCGCCCTTTCCCCTGGACGAGGATATCGACATCTCAGACAACCTCAGGCTCCAGTACCGCTACCTGGACCTGCGGCGGCCGGAAATGGCGGCCAACCTGCAGATGCGCCACACCGTCGTCCAGGCGGTGCGCGGCTACTTAAACGACAACAACTTCCTGGAAATCGAAACGCCGATGCTGACCCGCTCCACCCCGGAGGGCGCCCGGGACTACCTGGTGCCGAGCCGGGTCAATACCGGCAAATTCTATGCCCTGCCCCAGTCGCCGCAGCTCTTCAAACAGTTGCTGATGATCGCCGGCATGGACCGCTACTACCAGATCGTCAAGTGCTTCCGGGACGAGGACCTGCGGGCGGACCGGCAGCCGGAATTCACCCAGATCGACATGGAGTTCAGCTTTGCCGACGAAGAGGAGATCATGGGCGTGGCCGAGGGCATGATCCAGGCGGCCTTCAAGGCCGGGCTGGATATTGACCTTGCGCCGCCGTTCAAGCGGATGACCTATGAGGAGGCCGTGCGCCGCTTCGGCACGGACCGGCCCGACACCCGCTTCGGCCTGGAGCTGGTCGACCTGACCGACAGCCTCAGGGAATGCAGCTTCAAGGTCTTCCGCGCCACCATCGACGGCGGCGGTGTGGTCAAGGCCATCAACGCCAAGGGATGCGCCGACTTCTCCCGCAAGGACCTGGATAACCTGACCGACTATGCCTGCCGGTTCGGGGCCCGCGGCATGGCCTGGATCAAGATCAAGGAAGACGAGTGGCAGTCGCCGATCACCAAGTTTTTCTCGGATAAGGAGCTCACGGCCATGGGTGACGCCCTGGGCGCGGAACCCGGCGACCTGATCCTCTTTGGCGCGGACAGGGAAAACATCGTCCACCAGGTCCTGGCTGAGCTGCGCCTGGAACTGGCCCGGCGTCTCAAGCTGACCGAGCCCGGTACCTATGACTTTCTCTGGATCACCGACTTTCCGCTGGTGGAATACGACGAGGGCGAGAAACGGTTTACCGCCCTGCACCATCCCTTTACCGCCCCGGCCGAGGACCAGCTGGAACTGCTGGAGACAGACCCGGGCCGGGTGACCAGCCGGGCCTATGACCTGGTTTTGAACGGCAACGAGATCGGCGGCGGTTCCATCCGTATCCACCGCAAGGATGTGCAGGAAAAGGTCCTGAGTGTACTTGGGATCGACCCGCAAGAGGCCGGGGACAAGTTTGGATTTCTCCTGAAAGCGCTGGAACTCGGGGCTCCGCCCCACGGCGGCATCGCCTTTGGCGTGGACCGGCTCATGATGCTCCTGACCGGGGCCGACTCTATCCGCGATGTGATCGCCTTTCCCAAGACCCAGAAGGCGACCTGCCCGCTGACCGAAGCGCCCTCCTCCGTGGCCCGGAAACAGCTCACCGAGCTGCACCTGCGGCCCGACTGGAAAGAGACCTCCTGATCATCCGGCCAACAACAAAGGCGCTGCCCTACAGCAGCGCCTTTGTTGTTTTCACATGCGAGCCGCAGATTCGTGCAACCATTCTTGACCGCTATAGCCGACTATGCGGGCAAAAGCGGTTGTGCGAAGATGCGATGCCTGTGACGAGTTACGCAGACTCACATCCGTGGTGCGGCAAAAAACGGGCAC
This sequence comes from Deltaproteobacteria bacterium, assembly GCA_024278495.1. Taxonomy (GTDB): domain Bacteria; phylum Desulfobacterota; class Desulfobulbia; order Desulfobulbales; family Desulfobulbaceae; genus UBA10518. The sequence continues at coordinate 2,410 of JAJRTB010000126.1, read as the reverse complement.
AGACGCACAGTTCAGTCAACCACCTCAAAACCTATGGCGGCAACGGCCTCCCTGACGGTTTTCATATCCACCTCGCCATCAAAGGTGGCCTCACCCCTGTCCAGGTCAATATTGACGTTTGAAACCCCCTCCAGGGCTTCCAGGGCCTGTTTTGTCGAGCCGACACAGTGTTGACACTTCATTCCGTTGATCCTGACAGTTGGCATATCGTTCTCCTTCTTGGTTCAAATTAATCCAAGGGCCGCCGGAGAGAACTCCTCCCGGACGACCCGGGACAATCAATCGTTCCTGCGGACCCGTTCAATCAGCCGGGTGGTGGAAAGGGCGTGCTCAAACTGTACCCGGACCACCCGACCGCCCGCCGCCTTGACCTCGGTCGCGCCGACAATATCCTCCTCGGCCCAGTCCGCCCCCTTGACCAGCACGTCCGGCCTGAGCGAGTTGATCAGGCTGATCGGCGTCTCCTCGTCAAAAATAACCACGTAATCCACGCTGGCAAGCCCGGCCAGCACCCGGGCCCGATCCAGCTCATGGTTGACCGGTCGTCCTGCTCCCTTCAGGGCCCGGACCGACTTGTCGCTGTTGAGCCCGACCACCAGACAGTCCGCTGTTTGCCGGGCCTGTTCCAGGTAGGCCACATGACCGCTGTGCAGCAGGTCAAAACAGCCGTTGGTAAAGGCAACCCTGCTCCCCTGCCGCCGGACGGAAAGCAGCCGTTCCCGAAGTTGTTTCAGGGAAAGGATCTTTTCCCGGCTCCGGGGGATCAGGGACCGCTCCCCGGCCGGACAGAACGCCTGTCTGACCTCGGCCAGGCTGCCGGCTTCAAGCCGCGCCAGCCCGGCCTCCTGCCTGTCTTCCGCCCGGGCCAGCACGGTACCGTCCGGCCCGACCACCAGGGAATGCCCGGCCAGGAGATGATCACCGCACACGCCGCACCCGTTGGCCGCAACAACAAAAACCTGGTTCTCAATGGCCCGGGCCCGGAGCAGGGCCAGCCAGTGATCAAGCCGTTTTTTGGGCCACTGGGCCGAAACCACAAGCAAGCCCGCCCCCAGAAAGGCCTGGTGCCGTGCTATTTCAGGAAACCTGAGATCATAACAGACCAGACCGCCCACCAGACCGAAAGGAGTCTGGATCGGGGCGTCGCAGTCGCCCGGGGTGAAATGACGCTCTTCCTGCCAGGGTCGGAACAGGTGATTCTTGCGATAGCCGCCCAGGACCCCGGCGGGTCCGACCAGAAACAGGGTGTTGAACGGCGCCCCCCCGACCGACCTGCTTTCCGCCGGTTCCAGCAGGGAACCGGCCAGGACAATATTGTGTTCGCGGGCCAACCCGGTCAGCTGGACAAGAATATCGGGGGTTTGCCCGGCCAGGGCAACCGCATTGGCATAGTCAAATCCGGTGGCCCAGAGTTCCGGCAGCGCCAGAAGTGAATCAGGCGCCGGGGCCAGCTCCTCGATGAGACGCCGGACCTTGGCCACGTTGACTTCCGGCGCTCCAAGGGTCGTCTCAAACTGCAGAAAACCGGCGGCCGGGAAAACATCCCGGCTCATGCGCCGTCCTCCGCCGCCTGTATCCGTTCAATGGCTTGCCCGGCCAGAGTCTCCACTGTTTCCGTCTGCAGCTCACCGTTGTCATAATAGTGTACCGGCGCCACGTCCCCGGCCAGAGGCTCCAGTGCCGCCGCCGCGCCCGCCGCACGAAAATGCCCCAGACTCCAGGCGGCCAGACCCCGCACGACCGGATCCGGCGATGCCAGATACGGCAACAGCAGCGACGGCACCTTACGGCCCTGGAGCAGGCGTCTGTTCTCCCGCGCCAACCGGCCTATGCCCCACATGAGTCCCCGCTGCAGGGTCTCGTGCTCCAGCTGGTTGCCGTCCTGAAACGGTTCATCGCCGTCGGGCTGCATGTAGGAGACAAGCATATGCACATATTCCCGGGCCAGGCCGTCATGACGGACCATGATCTCGGCCAGGGACTCAAGCGCCCCCCAACCGATCCCGCCGGACTCGTCGTTCAGGCTCCAGAGAAGGCGGCGCATGATGACCCGCGCCTCCTCCATGTCCTGCTCCGCCAGCCGGGCCACAAAAATTCCCATGCAGGTGACCGCCTGCCAGCGCAGCCGCTCCTCGGCCCGGCAGATCCCGGAAAACAAGGCATTGACCACGTCCTTGACCGGGAATGCCTCAAGCTCCCGACACGGTTCGGCCCCGGGCCGGTCGGATTCAGCCAGGATCGCCAGGACCTCTTTTTTTATCGTTCTGCTCCCCATAATACGCGGCGGGAAACCCGGCTTACTCTCCTTTCTGCGGCAAGGTGAAAACCCGCTTGCCCATTTCCGCATCAAGCATAAACAGGCCGGAGGTATCATCCCTGATGAGTTTCAGCTTATCCACTATCTCCCCGA
>JAJRTB010000125.1 GCA_024278495.1 Deltaproteobacteria bacterium | reverse complement strand
GGGCGGCGTTTCCATCAGCACCACTGGAAACACTCACGGATCCAGAACGTTTAATAACAATTTGAGCTCTTTTCCCTCAGAAAGACAACATGTTCACATACCGTAAAATGCGCTGGCCTGCCATATAATTCTGCTTTCCTCAGGGTGGAAAAACACCCGGCAACGTCCTGATGGACTTTTGGGACAACCGGGACTACAATTGCTCATCATTTGTAAGCGGTCACAGGGCACCTCGCTTTTAAACGATCAGTCCGGCTTACGTAACAATCAGTACGCTGCGCCGAACTGATTGTCCAAAATCAAGGCCCCCTGTAACCCCTTACAATGTAGCGGCTTAATACATTTTTTACCCTGTGACTGGTTACCATCATTTTTGTCGGCACCCCAAAAAAAAATCGTGAACCATGCAGATTCCGGAACCCCATATCCCGGGAACATTGATCAGGCGCTACAAGCGTTTTCTGGCCGACATCCGCCTGGAGGACGGCTCGGTTCTGACCGCCCACTGCCCCAATACCGGCTCCATGCTCGGATGCTCCGCCCCGGACAGCCCGGTCATCATCTCCCGCTCCGACAACCCGAAACGCAAGTATCCCTGGACCCTGGAAATGGTCCACCAGGACGAAACCTGGATCGGCGTCAACACCTCCCTGACAAACAGGCTGGTCAACGAGGCCCTGGACAACGGAATAATCAATGATTTTGGCCCGATCAAGTCCATCCGCCCCGAGGTGCGGGTGGAGGGCGGGCGCCTTGATTTCCTGCTGGAAACCGGCAGGGGCTGCGTCTATATTGAGGTCAAGAACTGTTCCCTGGTGGAAAACGGGACAGCCCTGTTCCCGGACGCGGTCACGGCACGGGGTGTGAAGCATCTCCTTGCCCTGGACCTGCTCCGCGAGCAGGGTCACGCCACGGCCCTGATCTTCTGTATCCAGCGCAATGATGCCGAACGCTTTGCGCCGGCCCAGGCTATTGACCCGGTGTACGCCGAGACATTATATACAATGTATGAACGGGGCCTGGTGGTGCTGGCTTACCAGGCCAAAGTGGCGCCGGACCAGGTCTCCATAGTCCGAAAAATACCCGTATTGATGGCCTCGTAAAAACCCAAAAACGCTGGCTGATCATTGCGCTGACTCAAAAGTGATGAACTCGTAAAAAGTCGAAAATTCAGACTGAGCACCACGATAATTCAACCAGTTACAACACTGACCCGTCCGACTCGCGACTTCTTGAAAATCCGACAGTATCGGACAATATCGGACCGGAGACTTTGATGGCTCAGGGGAGAAGATGATGACAAATACCACCAGCGAGGCCGTAGTCCTGCTCAGCGGCGGCCTGGATTCCAGCACAGCCCTGGCCATCGCCAGGGAGCAAGGTTTCAACTGCTCCTGCCTGAGCTTCAGCTACGGCCAGCGCCAGGAGCGCGAGCTTGCCCAGGCCGAGATTATCGCCGCCCGGGCAGGTGTTTCGCGCCACCTTATTTTACCGGTGCCCCTGGACCGGATCGGCGGCTCTGCCCTGACCGCGGATATCGCAGTGCCCAAGGACCGAACCGGGCCGGAAATGGACAGCGGGATACCGGTCACCTATGTTCCGGGCCGTAATATCATCTTTCTCTCCCTTGCCCTGGCCTGGGCCGAGGTTATAGGCGCCTCCGATATCTTTCTTGGCATCAATGCGGTCGACTACAGCGGCTATCCGGACTGCCGGCCGGAATTTCTGAGCGCATTCGAACAGATGGCCAATCTCGGAACACGGGCCGGCAGTGAAAAAAAACCCTTTACCCTGCACGCGCCGCTCATCCACCTGAGCAAGGGGGAAATCATCAAAAAAGGGTTGGAGCTGGGCGTGGATTACTCCCTGACCCACAGCTGCTATGATCCGGCCGAAGACGGGGCCTGCGGCCGCTGCGACGCCTGCCGCCTCCGGTTGCAGGGGTTTGCCGAGGCAGGACTGCCCGACCCGGTCAGGTACCGCGAAACACGGTAAGGGAATCTCAGACGGCCCGGCCGGTCAGGTCAAACATGGCCCGCCCGTCGACCAGGGTCAGTACGGCCCTGCCCTGCAGGCTCCAGCCCAGGAACGGTGAATTGCGGCTCTTGGAAACCACGGACTCCGGAGTATAGTCAAAGGTCAGCTCCGGATCGATCAGGGTCACATCGGCGGGACTGCCGGGCGCCAGGCTCCCGCCCCTCACCCGCAGGATGCGCGCCGGGTTGGTTGAAAGCAGCTCCACGAACCGGCGCGGTTCAATCACGCCGTCGCGAACCAGGGCCAGGCTCAGGGGCACAGAGGTCTCCAGGCCGATAATACCATTGGCGGCCTGGTCAAACTCCACCTCCTTTTCCAGGACGGAATGGGGCGCGTGATCCGTGGCCACCGCATCAAAAGTACCGTCAGCCAGACCCCGGCGGATGGCCTGGCGGTCGGTTTCCGAGCGCAGGGGTGGATTCATCTTGGCGTTGGTGTTATAGCCGACCACTGCCTCGTCGGTCAGGGTGAAATAATGGGGGGTGGTCTCGGCAGTCACGGCCACGCCGCGCGCCTTGGCTGAACGGATCAGCTCGGTGGCCATGGCCGTGCTGACATGGGCGATATGGACAGGCCTGCCCGTGAACTCGGCCAGGGCGATTTCCCGGTAGACCATGATCGCCTCGGCTGCCGTGGGAACCCCCCTGAGGCCCAGTCGGGTCGAGACAGCACCCTCGTTCATGGACCCGTCGCCGGCAAGGGAGAGTTCCTCACTGTGGGAGATGACCGGCAGGCCAAAATCACCGGCATACTCCAGGGCCCGGCGCATCAACCGGCTGTCGCGAACCGGAACCCCGTCATCCGACACCGCCACCACGCCCGCCTCCTTCATCTCACCGAACTCAGCCAGGCTCTCGCCCCGGCTGCCCTTGCTGACGGCGCCCACCGGATAAACCCGGGCAAAGCCCTGTTCCGCCCTGGCCAGGATCAACCTGGTGATGGCCAGGGAATCATTCACCGGCCGGGTGTTGGGCATGCAGGCCACTGCCGTGAAACCACCGGCCGCAGCGGCCCGGGTGCCGCTGACAATATCCTCCTTGTACTCCTCACCCGGCTCGCGCAGATGGACATGCATGTCAATAAGGCCGGGCACGATCCAGCAGCCGGTTGCATCAACCACCTGAACGTTTTCAGGGACAGGCGCCCCTTCCGGCGCAATCCGGCCGTCAAGGATGAGCATGTCTCCGCGTTGATCCGTGTCATTGGCCGGGTCTATGATCCGACCGTTTTGCAGAAGCAGGGAAGAAGCCATACTGAAAATCTCCACGTTCAGGCGCGTTTGTGTTCAGTCACGTGTAGAACATTTTCATACCCGGAACGTATACACTCTGTGAGTGGTTACGTTCAGGAGTTGCCCATGACCAGGTAGAGCAGGGCCATGCGCACGGCCACGCCGTTTGTAACCTGCTCCAGAATAACCGACCGGGACCCGTCCGCCACATCCGGCATCAGCTCCACGCCGCGATTGATCGGCCCGGGATGCATGACCAGGGCATCGGGCCGGGCCAGCCGCATAACCTGGCGGGTCACTCCGTACTGACGGGCATATTCACGCAGAGAGGGGAAAAGCGGGTCACTCTGCCGCTCCTTCTGGATCCGCAGGGTCATAACCACGTCGGCACCGCTCACCGCCTCTGCCAAACTCGTACAGACCGTGGCCCCCAGATCCTCCAAACCGTGAGGGATCATGGTGGCCGGCCCAAAGACATGGACCCGGGAGCCCATCGCCGTAAAGCCCAGGATATCGGAATGTGCCACCCGGCTGTGCAGGATGTCGCCAATGATGGCGATCTTGAGACCGTTCAACCGACCCTTGTGCTCGCGCACGGTCATCATGTCCAGCAGGGCCTGGGAAGGGTGTTCATGGGTGCCGTCGCCGGCATTGATCACAGAGGCGTCCACATGCCTGGTCAGGATCTCGGGGGCCCCGGAACCTGCGTGACGCATGATAATAATGTCGGGATGCATGGCCGCAATATTGCGGGCCGTGTCCACCAGTGATTCGCCCTTGACGGCGCTGCTGGTGGAGGCGGAAATATTAAAGG
>JAJRTB010000124.1 GCA_024278495.1 Deltaproteobacteria bacterium | reverse complement strand
TTGGCCATCAGGTCCACATATTCCTGCCAGAAGGATTCGTCGGCCCGGATTTTCCGATACGCCTCGTTCAACTGGACAAAGGTCTGGTGCAGCACCTCCGGGATAAAGGCGCCGCCCCAGTTGCCGAAATAACCGTTTTGTGCCTGGGTCTGGTTCATGTTTATGACTACCTGTTGCTGTTGGTAATATGGTCCCGGCCGCCCTGGTCCAAATGGGCCCGGCAGCAGATTGCGAAATCTTCCGGGTAGTGGCCGCAGATATAGCGCTGCTGGGCCTCGCTGAAAGCGCCCATGCTCCAGGGCAGTTTCGGCAGAAACGAGTAGAGCAGCCGCTGGCCGTTTGCCAGGCAGAGCCGCTTGGGCAGCTCGATAGAGGTGACCAGCTTTGCCCCCAGCCCGGCGTAAATTTTCTGGGCGGTCAGGATGCCGGTATCAATGGAGTCCCTTACTTTCGCGTCGGCCTCGACCACGTTGCCCACCGGCCCCGCGTCCGTGTCCGCCGTAACCATCAGCTGCAGTTCCCATTGGGAGACCTGGGCCTTGGGCACGAACAGTAGCACGTTTTCATCCTCCCAGACAACCAGATTATGTTCGTCCGGGCCGTTGTCGGTCCGGGTATTGTTCCTGATCGCCCGCAGGAAGTCCCGGAAAAAATCGCTGCCCGTGGCATCCGCGTAGGCCTTCACGGTTTCCGCCGCCAGGTCGCCACAGCCGAAAGCCGGCATGGCGCCCTCTCCCTAAACAGTGCCGACGTTTTCCGGCACCATGGCGTACTGCTGGTGGATCATCTGGTGGGAGGCGTGCAGCCGGTAGCCCGAGGAAGAAAAATCATAGCCGAAGTTCCAGCCCCAGAGGGTGGCCGGGTGGATGGGGGTTTTGCGTAATGCCTCGTTGATTTCCCGGCGCAGCCCTTCCAGCTCGCCTCTGTTCAGACCGCGACGCCGGACCGGGCAGGGGATATCAAGCTGCTGGGCCAGCATGACAAAGATTCGCTGGTAATAGAGGTGCCGCATGCCGGTCATATCCTCTCTCGTCAATTCAGAGGTCCGGTAGCAGATCCGGTCATCGGCCAGGTTGGCGGCGTAGTGGCCGCCCGGGATATAGCTGTTGGCCCGCAGGTACTCATAGACATGGGTTGCCTCGTCCTGTTCGCCGACAATCGCACTGTCGCCCTGGACCCCCGGCCTGAGCACCATCACCTGTTTGTAGGTGTCCGGCAGGTGCGGGTTGTTGGCAACGGTTTCAAAGAGCTCAAAGTCTTTTATGTGGGCCCGGATTGTCCCGTCAGCTTTTTCCCGGTACCTGAGGCCGGTCGGTTCATCCGCACCGTTGTATTCAAGGCGGCAGCAGAAATCGGCCAGCAGAATCAGTTCCTCCGGATCGGTGGAGGTGGCGGCCAGGCCGTACAGCAGCGGACGGGGCAGCCGGTTGAGCACAGCCTGGTATTCATCCCGGAGGCTGCCGGCAAGGGCACGGCGCAGGGAGCATTCTTCCGGTTCGGGGACGCGGATGGCCAGGGGGTCTTTGGCCTTGTCCCCGGCCCGGGAGGAGTCGATAAAGGTGGCGCCGCGAAAGGAGAAGGCGTTACGGATTTCATAGATGGGCCGCCCCTGCCGCACCTCCACATCGCCTGTGGGAAAATTTGTCTTGTTGCGGCAGGCAGCGCCCTCTTCAGTGTGGCCGAGCACGTCGTTGCGGTCGTTTGACCGCAGGTTGGCGACAGTAAAGGAGGGCTGGTGCAGGCCAACGCGAAATCGGCCTTCCGGTGTGACCGAAGTGTTCAGCCCCGGGCCGCGGGAGGCAGCTGTTTTCATGATCCTGGGTCCGTGATGGAAATTTGAATTATATTTATCCTGATTGCCTGATATTCCGTGATGGATGATCTTTTTTTTGCGCCTGCTGGCTTTTTTAGTTTTCTTAAATTAGTATGGAGAGAGATTCCGGGCAAATCATTTTTTTATGAGCATTCTGAACACGTGATTGAAAAGGGCTTGACGTGCCTGTATCCAGACGACAACAGGGCAGTACGCAGGTGGCGCATGGATTCAGGGGAAGTGATCAGGGGCACCGCATCTTCGCACGGTCGCGACTGCCCGCATAGTCGGCTATCGGAGTCTCCCTGCGGTCGCTTACCTGCGGTCAGTCGCGCCTGCACGTATCTGCGGCACCCCCGATCACTTACAGATTATGGGCAGGTACAATCGCAGAGTTACAAACCCTGTGACGAGTTACGATTCAGGAGCATTAAGTAAAACTGGGTGGAGGACGTATGAAATATCAAAAGACCGTTTTCAGGGTACGGGAAACAGATTCGTGTCCCCAGTATCATTCCGGTGACGAGTTTGTCGTGTCAGGGATTGCCGTTTTGATGAACGGCGGGGAAGAGGCGAGCACTTTGGTCACGACGACCGTTATCCATAATCCTCCCGGCCGGCATAATTGCAACATGTTGTACGGGGACTTCAACCGGCTGGTTATTGAGCACGAACGGGCTGATCTCATTCCGGGGGGAACCTATCCCTGCAGCGGCTGCGACGGTTCGATTATCCTGGAACACAACAGGTCGGCCCGGTCGGAAGTGGATGCCTTCCTCCTGGAAGGGGAACAGGCAGCCGGCATGATCCACCTTCTGCGGAACTTTCCTTTTTTCAGAAATATCGATCGCAGTGACCTGGAAAGCGTGGTGAAGTCGTTCAGCACCCGTACCTATCAGAAAAATGAAATCATTATTCGGCGCGGTGAGCGGGGAGACAATTTTTATGTCATTGCCTCCGGTCGGATAGCTGTACTGAACGAGGCTGGTATTCCTATTGCCACTCTGAGCAGCGGCGATGTTTTCGGCGAAATGAGCCTGCTCGGCAATGAATCGGCCAGCGCCACGGTACAGGCGACGGAAGAGAGCGAGGTGCTTTACATTGACAACAGGGAGTTCAAGCGGTTGCTGGACGATTATCCCCTGCTTCAGCGATACTTTACCCGCCTGCTGGCCAAGCGCCTTTCCCAGGCGAACCGGTTTAAAAATATTGATTTTGTTTCCATCATTACCGGGCGTCTGGAAGAGTTTCCGCCCGAAGCGTTGTTTCAGTCGCTCCATTCCGGTCGAAAAACCGGGATACTGACCATTACGGACGTGCCTGGGGGGACTGCCCGGTTTTCCGTGCGCCAGGGCTCGCTTATACGGGCCACCTACGGCAATAAAAAGGGCAAATCCGCTTTTTACGATATTTTCCGCGAAAAGAAAGGGACGTTCAAGTTCGCCCCCGGCCTGCCCCCGGAAGACTTTGACGCCCCGGAAATCGGGTACTTTATGAAACTGCTCCTCACTGCCCTGGAAAAGGCCGACCGGGCCGAGCGCAGCGGGAAGTAATCCTCAGGCGGTTAGACCGCAAATACCCGTCACGGATCCAGGAGCTCATCAAGATGTGTGCGTCGCAAAAGGGCGCCGACTGCTGCGTGGTTCAAGACGCCTCATTTTGGAGAAAGTATTCGTTTTCTGATGAACATTGTCGGTTTCGCAAAAAGTCACGAAACCGACGGTTCAGCGTTGCAGCTGGTTGAATTACCGTGGTGTTCAGCCCGGATTTTCGACTTTTTACGAGTTCATCAACATTCGCTACGGGAAAAGAGCCTGTTCAGGAGCTGCCGCCAGTCGCGCAGCTCCAGGCGCCGGAGCCTGTGTCGAGCTGCCAGGTCCAGTGCTCCGGAGTACTCTTCCCGGCTTACGGGCCTGTTGATCGGGGGATACCCGGTCGCCCGGTGACAGGGGCGGTACTGCTCCATGATATTGACATAGCTCTCTTTTGACAGGCCGGCCAGGAAGGCAAGTATCCTGTCCGTTTCATCCAGGTGTCCCGGCATGACCAGGTGGCGCGCCAGAAGACCGCGGACGGCCAGACCCGTATCGTCAAGGACAAGATCACCCGTCTGGCGATGCATTTCTCTGACGGCCCGTTGCATGATCTCCGGGTAGTCCGGCGCCCTTGTGTAGCGGCCGGCGGTTTCCGGGGTCATAAATTTGCAGTCCGGCATGTAGATGTCGATTATTCCGTCGAGCAGTTTCAGGGTTTCCCGTGAATCATAGCCGCCTGAATTGTAGACCAGGGGGACGCGCAGGCCGCGTTCAACGGCGCGGGGAAGGGCCGCCAGGATCTGCGGTACCACGTGGGTCGGCGTGACAAAATTGATGTTGTGACATCCCTGTTCCTGCAGCTTCAGCATGATTTCGGCCAGCTCCCGGTCGGTAACCGCCCGGGGAGAGTCGTCGCCGCGTTTATCGATATGGCTGATGTCATGGTTCTGGCAGAAGACGCAGAGCAGGGTACACCCTTCGAAAAAGATGGCGCCTGAGCCGTGCGTGCCGACAAGGGGCGCCTCTTCCCCGAAATGGGGACCGTAGCTTGCCACCCGCGCCCGCGCCCCGGTCCGGCAAAGCCCAAGTTTTCCGTGCAGCCGGCAGACTCCGCAACCGTGGGGGCAGAGCCGGCAGTCGGTCAGGAGCCCACGGGCCGCTTCGGCCCGCTGGAGCAGGATGCCGCCCTGGTGCAGCTTCAGGTAGCCGGGTTCTTTTCTCGTTTTTGCCATTGTTTTCCGCGGGAGAGTTGAATAAACTGGTTTTCGTATATTGGTATTCACAAACTGAAATCAGCGCAAGGGAACACTTGGGATCATGTGGTGTATCCATACCCTTTTTTCATCGCTTGGCAAAAAGTATATCATGGCCTGCACCGGGTTGTTGCTTGGCGGGTTCCTGCTGGTCCACGCGGCCGGTAATGCCACGATTTTCCTGGGCCGCTCGGCCTTCCTCTCCTATGCCGAACACCTGCACGGCCTCGGGCCGCTGATTTCAATCGCCGAGCTGGTATTGCTGAGCGCCTTTGCGCTGCATGTGGTGACCGGCGTTATCCTGTATGTCCGGAACAGGAAGGCCCGGTTTGGTCGGTATGCTGTCCGGCGCAGCGCCGGAGGCCAAAGCTGGGGCTCAAAAACCATGCCCTGGACCGGCCTTGTGATTCTGGCGTTTGTGGTGATTCATCTGAACAATTTTCATTTTACCGGCCGGGAGAGCAGTATCGCCGACATGGTCGCGGCGGTCCTGTCCGATCCCCTGTACACCGGACTGTATATTGTCGGCCTGACCGGCCTGGGGTTGCATGTGAGCCACGGTTTCTGGTCGCTGTTTCAGAGCCTGGGCGTCAATCATCCAAAGTATGACCGGTTGATCCGGGTCTGCGCCTGGCTCGCCTGCGGCCTGGTGAGCGCGGTTTTTTTTCTTATTGTCCTGCTGCTTGTCATAAACAGCGGCTACCTGGCCTGAGATTATGCGTGTGTACGAATCAGACCACCTGGTTCTGACCGTCCGTTCCATTGAACGCGCCTGCGCGTTTTACACAGCCGTGCTCGGTATGGTGGGTATTGAGTTCGGCCACGGCCGCCGGGCCCCTGGATTTGGCTCCCGCAAGCTCAACCTGCACGAGGCGGGACATGATTGAGTGCCGGCCCCCTGACCACTTACAAACTATGGGCAGGAACAATCGCAGAGTTACAATTGAGGTGGGGTATCCCCTAGGGGCACAGGAGACGGAGGATTATGCAGCTTGACGCACGAATACCGGACGGCCCCCTGGCCGGGAAATGGGACACATGCCGCTTTGAAAACCGGCTGGTCAGTCCGGCAAACAAACGGAAATACGAGATCCTGGTGGTCGGCACCGGCCTGGCCGGGGCCTCGGCCGCCGCCACCCTGGCCGAGCAGGGCTACCGGGTCAAGTCCTTCTGTATCCAGGACAGCCCGCGCCGGGCCCATTCCATCGCGGCCCAGGGCGGGATCAACGCGGCCAAGAATTATCAGGGTGACGGCGATTCCGTCTTCCGGTTGTTCTACGATACCATCAAGGGCGGGGATTTTCGGGCCCGGGAGGCCAATGTCTACCGGCTGGCCCAGGTCAGCAACAATATCATTGACCAGTGCGTGGCCCAGGGGATTCCCTTTGCCCGGGAATACGGCGGGGCGCTTGCCAACCGCTCCTTTGGCGGGGCCCAGGTTTCCCGAACCTTCTATGCCCGGGGCCAGACCGGTCAGCAGCTTCTTCTGGGCGCTTACGGCGCCCTGATGCGTCAGGTGGCGGCCGGGCGGGTCACCCTCTATCCCCGTCGGGAAATGCTGGACCTGGTCGTGACCGACGGCCGCGCCCGCGGCATTGTCTGCCGTAACCTGCTGACCGGGGATCTGGAACGCTACAGCGGCCATGCCGTGGTTCTGGCCACCGGCGGTTACGGTAACGTCTATTTCCTCTCCACCAATGCCATGGCCTCAAACGTGACGGCGGCCTGGCGGGCGTACCGGCGCGGGGCCGGTTTTGCCAATCCTTCTTTTGTTCAGATCCATCCCACCTGTATCCCGGTGCACGGCGATTACCAGTCCAAGCTGACCCTGATGAGCGAAAGTCTGCGCAACGACGGGAGGGTCTGGGTGCCGGTCAAAGCCGGTGACAGCCGCAATCCCATGGATATCCCGGAGGAGGAGCGGGACTATTACCTGGAACGCAAGTATCCGAGTTTCGGCAACCTGGTGCCGCGTGACGTGGCTTCGCGCAACGCCAAGGAGGTCTGTGACGAGGGGCGTGGCGTGGGCGGGACAGGCCTGGCCGTGTATCTTGATTTCCGGGACGCCGTCAACCGGGACGGCCTGGACGTGATCCTGCGCAAGTACGGCAACCTGTTCCAGATGTATGAGAAGATTACGGACAGGGATCCAACCCTGGAACCGATGATGATCTATCCGGCCGTCCACTACACCATGGGCGGTCTCTGGGTGGATTATCACCTGATGTCCACGGTTCCGGGCCTCTTTGTCCTGGGCGAGGCCAACTTTTCCGATCACGGCGCCAACCGGCTGGGGGCCTCGGCCCTGATGCAGGGGCTGGCCGATGGATACTTTATTCTGCCCTACACCATAGGCGATTACCTGGCCCGAACCGGATCCGGCCCGGCAGCCACCGACCACGGAGATTTTGCCCGGGTGGAACAGGAGATCAGTGTCCGGACGGCGGCGCTTCTCGCGCCCCGGGATTCAGGGCGCTCCGGCCTGGAGACGGTGGATTATTTTCACCGCCGCCTGGGGAAGATCATGTGGGATCACTGCGGCATGGCCCGCAACCGGCAGGGGCTTGAAAAGGCCCTGGGGCTCATTCCGGAGCTGCGGGAGGAGTTTCGGGAGCGGGTCCTGGTGCCGGGCTCCGGCAGGGAGTTTAACCAGGCCCTGGAACGGGCCGGCCGGGTGTCGGACTTCATGGAATTTGCCGAACTCATGGTGCGCGACGCTCTGGAGCGGAACGAGTCCTGCGGCTGTCACCTGCGCGAGGAGAGTCAGACCGAGGAGCACGAGGCCCTGCGCGATGACGAAAAGTATGCCCATGTTGCGGTCTGGGAGTATGACGGGGCCGACTCTCCGGCGGTTCTGCACCGGGAACCGCTGGTCTTTGAGAATGTGACGCCGTCCCGGCGCAGTTACAAATAACAGGAGTCGCGGAGATGGAAAAAAAGATAACCGTTACCCTGAAGATCCTGCGGCAAAGCGGGCCTGGCGCCGAAGGTCGGTTCGAGCAGTATCGTCTGGATGATATTGACACGGACATGTCCTTTCTGGAGATGCTTGATATCTTGAATGAGCAACTGACCCGGCAGGGGAAGGAACCGGTGGCCTTTGACCATGACTGCCGGGAGGGAATCTGCGGCATGTGCGGCGCGGTGGTGGACGGTATCGCCCACGGACCTGAGCCGGAGACGACCCTGTGCCAGTTGCACATGCGCCATTTTGACGACGGCGCGACCATTACCATTGAGCCGTTTCGGGCGGCCGCCTTTCCGGTCATAAAAGACCTGGTGGTGGACCGCTCGTCCTTTGACCGGATTATCCGGGCCGGCGGCTTTGTTTCGGTCAACACCGGCAGTGCGCCCGAGGCCGGGACCATGCCGGTGGCCCAGCCGGCGGCCGAGCAGGCCATGGACGCCGCAGCCTGTATCGGCTGCGGCGCCTGCG
>JAJRTB010000123.1 GCA_024278495.1 Deltaproteobacteria bacterium | reverse complement strand
CCGTCATGTGAATCATGGAATCCGCGTTATTCTTGGCCTCGACCAGGGCCTTGCGCTTTTTGTCCTCTTCGGCGTGGAGCTCGGCGTCCTTTTTCATCTGCTCAACCTCTTCCTCGGACAGACCGCTGGAGGCGGTGATCCGGATGGCCTGTTCCTTGCCGGTCCCCAGGTCCTTGGCCGAGACGTTCAGGATACCGTTGGCGTCCAGATCAAAGGTCACCTCGATCTGCGGGACGCCGCGCGGCACCGGCGGGATAGATGTCAGCTCAAAACGACCGATCGTCTTGTTATCCTGCGCCATTTCCCGTTCACCCTGCAGGACATGGATCGACACTGCCGGCTGATTATCCGCCGCCGTCGAGAAAATCTGGCTCTTTTTAGTCGGTACCGTCGTGTTTTTCTCAATCAGCTTGGTAAACACGCCGCCTAGGGTCTCAATCCCGAGGGAAAGCGGGGTGACATCCAGGAGCAGGACGTCCTTGACATCGCCCTTGAGGACACCGCCCTGGATGGCTGCGCCGATGGCAACAACTTCGTCCGGGTTGACCCCTTTGTGCGGCTCTTTACCGAAGATCGACTTGACCTTCTCCTGAACCTTGGGCATCCGGATCATCCCGCCGACCAGAATAACTTCATCAATATCTGAAGCGGTCAGGCCGGCATCCTTCAAGGCGGTCCGGCACGGGCCTTCCGTCCGATCGATCAGGTCTTCGACCAGGGCCTCGAGCTTGGCCCGGGAAAGCTTGGCATTCAAGTGCTTGGGACCGGAAGCGTCGGCCGTGATGAACGGCAGATTGATATTGGTCTCCATGGTGGTTGACAGCTCCATCTTGGCCTTTTCCGCCTCTTCCTTGAGCCGCTGCAGGGCCATGTTGTCGCCGCGCAGGTCAATCCCCTGGTCGCGCTTGAATTCATCGGCCAGCCAATTGACAATACGCATGTCAAAGTCCTCGCCGCCGAGGAAGGTATCGCCGTTGGTGGACTTGACCTCAAAGACCCCGTCACCGATCTCCAGGATCGAGACATCAAAGGTGCCGCCGCCCAAGTCGAAAACCGCGATTTTTTCCTCGCCTTTCTTGTCAAGACCGTAGGCCAGCGAAGCCGCCGTGGGCTCGTTGATAATCCGCTGCACGTTCAGACCGGCGATCTTGCCGGCATCCTTGGTGGCCTGCCGCTGGGCGTCGTTAAAGTAGGCCGGAACCGTGACAACCGCTTCCGTTACCGGCTCGCCCAGGTACTCTTCGGCTGTTTTTTTCATCTTGCCCAGGATCATGGCCGAGATCTCCGCCGGGCTGTAGACTTTGCCGTCCACTTCAACAGCGGCGTCGCCATTGCTCCCCTCGACAATCTTGAAGGGGCTGACCTCGATGGACTTCTTGACCTCTTGGTCGGCAAACTTGCGGCCGATCAGACGCTTGATGGCAAACAGGGTCCTGGTCGGATTGGTGACGGCCTGGCGTTTGGCCACCTGGCCGACCAGGCGTTCACCGTTATCGGAAAACGCCACCACTGACGGCGTTGTTCGGTTTCCTTCTGCATTCTCAATAACCTTGGGGTCGCCGCCATCCATGATTGCCACGCATGAATTGGTGGTACCCAGGTCAATTCCAATTATTCTGCCCATGATCTCCTCTCCTTATATCACGAGTACTCAATTCGCTTCATACCGCCGCCTACCGGCGACTTTTATTTATAATGCGCATGAATCGGCCGATGTCAAGACCAATACATATCTTCCCTCAAAAAGCCGTCCTATGCCGGGCCGCCCGACACCACTACCTTGGCGGGCCTCAGCAGACGATCCTTGAAACGATAGCCTTTGGCAAACTCACGCAGGACGTGGTTGGCCGGGACCTCGTTGCTGGATTCCATGGTCAGGGCCTCATGTTCATTGGGATCAAACACCCGGCCCACGCTGTCAAGCGGTGAGACCTCAAACTTTTCCAGCATGGCCAGCAGCCCCTTGCGGGTCAGGTCAACCCCTTCAAGCAGGCCGTCAAGTTTCTTCCGCGGATCCTCGGTCTCGGCGGCAGCGTGCTCCAGGGCCCGGTCCAGGTTGTCAAGCGTGGGTAACAGTTCCCGCAGGATGTTTTCCCCGGCATACTTGAGCAGCATCAGCCGTTCCCGTTCCACCCGTTTTTTGTAATTATCAAAGTCTGCGGCAAGACGGAGCAAACGATCACGGTTTTCCTCGGCCTCCCGGCGCAGGGTTTCCAGGTCCAGCTCCAGCTGTTCCTCTTTGCCGCCGGCACCTTCGGTATCATCAACATTTTGTGCTACCTCCGGAGACGATTCCAGCTCATCTTCCACAGGAATAGCAAACTTTTGTTCTTTTTGTTCAGTCACGCCCCTTCTCCCCGGGATAAAAATTGCTCAGCACCCGGCAACGACTCGGCCGGCAGGGTCTGTATAGTAACATTTTCACCTGAATCATCCAGGTTTCACACTCTTACTCAATTAGAAAACGGGTAGAACTTTACCCTTCAACCCAGCCGAACAATAAGGATGGGTTCATGAATTGTCAAGGG
>JAJRTB010000122.1 GCA_024278495.1 Deltaproteobacteria bacterium | reverse complement strand
GATGCTCAAAAAGCTCGGCTGCAACTCTTTGGATGACATGCTGGTCAAGGTGGGCATGGGGACAATCACTGTGCACCATTTGATTCAGGCCCTGGTGCCGGACGAGATCCGGGAGGAGCGGGAAAAGGCGGCGGCCGCTGAACCCTTTGGGCCGCTGATGGCCCGGGAGCCGGAACGGGCCGGGCCTGAAAGTCGCGAGACGATCGATATTGACGGCGTCGACGGCGTTCTGGTCCGGGTGAGTCAGTGCTGCAAACCGGTGCCAGGGGATGAGATCATCGGTTTTATCACCACCGGCCGCGGCATCTCCATCCACAAGGCCGACTGCGTCAACCTTCGTTCCACCGACCCCCAGCGCTGGATTTCGGTGAACTGGTCGGATACGGTCAAGACCATGCATAGCTCCGAGCTGTTAATCCGGGCGGAGAACCGAAAAAACATCCTGGCTGATATCAGCAGTTGTATCAGCCATGACGACGCAGAGATCATATCTTTCAACGCCCGGACCACTTCAAACAACCTGGCGGAACTGGATGTTGTGCTGGAGGTCAATGACCTGGAACATCTTCAGGTTGTGCGTCAGCACCTGATGCAGTTGCCCGAGGTCATAGATGTGCGCCGGCGGTAGGTACGGGAGGCGGGAGCACAAGGAGATGCGGAGGTGTGACACATGCGGTAACGAGATCGCGGCAGCGGCGGCGGAATGCCCCTTCTGCGGGGCACAGCTGACAATGTCCGCTCCGGTGAAACATGGGGCAGGTGTCAGGGTCGTTAACCTTGAAAAGGGTATGCCGACTGTTGAACAGGCCCTGGAGCAGCTGCGGCGGGAACTCCAGCTGACGGATGTTCATGGCTGCCGGGTTATGGTCCTGATCCACGGGTACGGCTCAAGCGGACGGGGCGGCGCTATAAAGAAGGAAATCCGGCGCCAGGTTGCCTGGCTGAAGGAGCAGGGACGGATAAATGATTTCATGCCGGGGGAGGAGTGCGGCAAACGCTCCGGCCACGGTCGCCATCTCCTGCGCCGTTTTCCGTTTCTGGCCGGGTATCTTCAGCGGCCAAACCCGGGCATCACCCTGGTGGTCGTTTAATCGTTCCCGTCCGGTTGTGAAAAGGGTGTCCATTTTGCCGCAAATGGTTTACAAAAAACAATTGTCGGATTCGCGCACAGGTGTGAATCCGGAAAACAGTGTCAAAATTCGTTGAATCATCATGGTGGTCGGTGAGTGGTTACGGTTTTTTTCCATCATCATCATGCGCGTTCCGGCGATTTTGTCCTCTCAAATCCCATTTCAAGAAAGGAGTTGTTCATGCGTATTGTGATGAGTTGCCTGCTGGTGGCCATGCTGCTGGCCGGACCGGTCCTGGCCGGGGAGCAAGAAGAGACCGGGTTGACCAGTGACCTGCAGAAGTTGAGTTACGCCCTGGGCCTGGACCTGGGTAGCTATTTCAAAAACCTGGGGGAAGACCTGGACCTGGAAGTTCTCAGCCAGGGGGTCAGGGACGCCTACCAGGGGAACAAGCCTCTGCTCAGCGCCGAGGAGGCGGCAGCCATCCAGCAGAAATTCGTGCAGAAGCAACGGGAAGAGGAGTTGAAAAAGACCCTGGAGCTGATCACCAGGAATAAAAAGGCGGCCGAGGATTTCCTGGCTGAAAACGGCAGGAAAGAGGGTGTGGTCACCACTGAATCCGGTCTCCAGTACAAGATTCTGACTAGGGGTAATGGAGCCAGGCCGACCCAGGACGATACTGTCAAGGTCCACTACAAGGGGACGCTGCTGAACGGCACCGAGTTTGACAGCTCCTACTCCCGCGGAGAGCCCGCGGTCTTTCCCCTGAACCAGGTGATCCCGGGCTGGACCGAGGCCCTGCAGCTTATGAACGTCGGGTCAAAGGCCCAGGTTGTTCTGCCGCCTGACCTTGCCTATGGCGACCGCGGCGCTCCCCCGGTTATTGAACCCGCCTCATTGCTTATTTTTGAGGTCGAACTGCTCGGTATAGAGAAGAGTGACAGCGGCGCGGTCCAGGAGAAATAAACGGGACTGCAGGTATAGCTGAGACCACGGGAGGATGCGGTGGCCCGGAAAAAGAAGAAAAAAGTTAAGAAAAAATGCTGTCTCAAGTATAAGAAAGCTGGGAAGCATTGCAGATCCTGCCCGCTTTTTGTTGAAGAGTCGCACGTGAACAAGAAGGCAAAAAAGAAGGCGGGAAAAAAGGGTAAAAAAAAGGCGGATACGGCAAAAAAAACTATAGTGTCCGGAAAAAAAAAGAAAGATTCCGGAAAGAAGAAGGACAAGAAGGGCACAAAGAAATAAGGCTCCTCCCGGAGCAGGCATCAGGCACCCGCCCGGCCATCCCGCATGTATTCAGGCTGCACCTGAGTTGACCTGGAGTATCTGCAGGGGCTCGGCCCGGCCCAGTTCGCCATGCAGGGCCTTGATGTGACCTATCCGCTGCCAGTCCCTGCCCAGCAGGGAGGCGCCGTAGGCATCAATGGCTACCGGGTCGTAGCCGGCGGCAAGTTTGTTCACCGGCGGATCGCAGGTCGGGCCCCAGAGATGGGCTTCGGCCATACCGACGGAGGCGTCCAGGAGGGTGAAGTCCGGGGTCCGGTAGCGGTTCAGGTCGGCTATCCCTTCCTGGACCCTGTCGTGAAAGGCGGATTTCTTCCAGCTGCCGTTGCAGAACTGTGCGGGCGGCACAAGCCCCATCATGTTTTTCATGGTCAGGGTCACCCCGGCCAGGGTGTGGGCCTTGAGGACCGGTACCGAGATCAGAAAACTCTCCAGCGCTATCCTGGGGAGAGGCATCTCAGGCCATCGGTTGCAGGACGGGTTAGCAAGCCGGACCAGGTCCAGGTCGTTGAGATCAAGCAGCTCCACCTGCAACTCCCGGGCCATGTCATTGTAGCCGAGCTCATCAAAGACATGCCAGGTTGAATAGTCCATGGCGCCGCACCCCTCGCCGACAACGATCCGACAGTCGTTCGCTTCCCTGAGGGCGAGAATCAGCTCCTTCACCAGTTCGACCGGGGTGGTGATCGGTGGAGCCAGGGCTTCAACCAGGTTGGGCTTGATCAGGATTGTGGAGCACCTGTTCAGCCGGTTTTTCAGGTCTGCCGCCTCCAGCAGGCTCCTGACGTCCTCCGGTCCGGCCGTGTACTCTGTGGTGAAAACTGTCCCCCGGTGTGTCATGGTTATCCGTTATTTTTCAGGTATTGCCGTAGTCCGCGCAGCAGGACAAAACGTCCCAGGGGCATGACCCGGCAGGGAAAACAGCCGACAAAGAGGGGATTGTCGCAGAGGCCTCCGGAGAGATAGAGCTTTTCCGGCGAACCGGCAAAACGGTAGCCGTTGACGGCGATGCCCCTGATAAAGCGGGCCACGGCCTCTGTCTCGGAAAGGCCGGAGACCACCGCGTCAAAGATGTTGCTCATGCCGAGCACCCCGCAGGTAACCGGGAACCCCTGTAGCGGCACCTCAAGTTTATCATATTCCAGGTTGTAGTAGCGGCCCAGCAGTTCGATGGTAAAGCCCATGGAGGCGCCGCACTCCGTATTCCAGCCCATGTCGGCAACCTGGCCGTCCCGGTAGCGGACAAACTTGATGTCACGGCTGCCGCAGTCGAGCAGGACAAAGTCCGGGTCGTCGATCAGGCATTCGCCCCCCCGGGCCAGCACCGTCAACTCGTTGACGTGTTTCCTGCTGCGTCGGGCGGCGTTGTGGCCGGTGGCCAGGTCGGCCCGGAAGTCGGGCGCCAGGTCCCGGGTGGCAATGATCCGGGGAGGTTGGCTGCTTTCCGTTTCCAGGATCTTGCAGTAGGATGTTCCAAAGTCGGCCAGGATCATTGTCTTCACCCTTCCGGTCCGGTAGGGACGCCGGACAATTCAAGAAAGGCCTCGATCTTGGCCCGGGCGCTGTTGCCGGCCGTCACGTCACAGTCCAGAAAGAGGGCGCGCGGGTGCAGCCGGGCCAGATGGTGGGCCAGGGCCGATTTTGCGCAGAAGGACTGGCTGAAAAAGACCATGGGGATATCCGGGTTGACGTGCGTCTCAAGCTCCAGGTCGGCCGGGGTCTTGTTCTCCATGCAACGGGTCCAGCCATAGATGTGGGTGGTGTCTGGAAAGGCTTCAAGGATGGAAAAGTCACGGGGCGGCACGCCCCAGAATCCGGCGGTGGGGGTGCAGGGTTCCAGGTTGTCGGCGGGTTTGACCGAGCGGACCCCGGCGGTGACGGCCATGAATTTGTCAAAGAGTTTCATCCGGGTCCGGCAGATGGGTGTGCCAAATGGCTGGTTATCCAGATTGGTGGTACGGATCACCGGCGCGGTAAGCATCTCCTCCAGTATGGATGCCACGTGCAGGGCGCAGTCGCATTTGCCCGGGCCTACGTCGATATAGACCCGGTCCAGGTCCAGGAACATGGCGTTCAGGACAACGGTGCGGAGGATGGCGCAGTAGACCCTGGGCAGCAGCTCACTGCTCAGGTCAATAGATTTGTGCACCTGGGGTTCATCCAGGTCAAGGATGCGGCAGTCTGCCTCGCAGAGCTCCCTGATGACATCAAGCGGCGGAACACCGACAATACCGACCCTGATTGGCGCCATGGTTCAGGAATCCTCCCGGAGCAGCAGATAGATGCCGATGGCGCTGACCACCAGGTGGACGGATGAAGTCGCAAGCAGGGGGGGCAGATATCCAACCTTGGCCAGGGACTGAAGGGTACCCCAGACACCCCAACAGGCGAAAGCCAGACCGCAACTGACCGGGATGGCCAGGGAGAGGTCCCTGCCCCATTTCCGGTAGACGATCAGCACGAGCGGCAAACCCACAAGCAGCAGGGGAAGCCCCAGCAGGATATAGAAAATCCGGCCGTAAAGCACCGTCCACGCCCTGATTTCCTCGATCCTGGACTGTTTGCGCCTGGCATCGAGAAAGAGTCCGGTCAGGGACAGCTCCTGGGATTGATATTCCGGGACAAAGAAGTCGGCGGGCCGGTCCGGAAAATCAAACTGCTGTTCTTTGAAAATTGTTGTGGTATAGGTTCCGGAGGGTCCGCGTTCCTGGATCTGGCCGCGGCTCAGAATCCAGGAGTTGTCTTGCCATTCAGCCCTTGCCGCGCTGATCACGGTCTGGAGACGGTAGTTTTCGTCCCAGGATGAGAATGAGAACCGGCCGAACTCGTCCTTGTGAATATCCGGCCTGAGAAATGAGTAGAATCCGGCCTTGCTCCGGTAATAATAGCGGCCGTTTCGGTAGATGCCCAGCGGCACCCGTCCCTGTACCTCCTCAATCCAGATTTTGTTGGTCACACTCATTGTTCGGGGCAGGACAAACTGTGACATGGCAAGCAGGAGCAGGCTGACCGCCGCCCCGGCCAGAAGGATCGGGGAGATGATGCGGCGCAGGGGAATACCGCAGGACTTCAGGGCAATGAGTTCGTTGGAGTGGTTCAGGACACCCAGGGTAACGACCCCGGCAAGCAGGATGCAGACCGGCGCCATCTGTTCCAGAATAAAAGGTATGTTCAACGCAAAGAATTTGAGAGCCATGGAAATAGGCAGGCCTTTTTCCATGAAGTTGTCAATTTTCTCAAAAAAATCGATCAGCATGTAGATGGTGATGAAGCCAGCCACCATGGTCATGATATTTCGGGAAAACTGGAAAAGGATATATCGATCGAGATGTTTCACGTTTTTTTACTGTACGTCGGCCGTAACCGGTCACAGGATAAAATGCATAAAACCGCTACCTTGTAAGTGGTTACAGGCTGTCTTGATTTTGGACAATCAGTTCAGCGCAGCGTTCTGATTGCGCCGTACGCCGGACTGAACGTTCAAAAGCGGGGTGCCCTGTGACCGTTTACCGTCGGCCTGGGGCGGATTATCAGAGATTGAGCACATGGGGTGCCGAAAAAAATCTTGCCTTCAGGGCCTATTTGATTTTGGATGACACCGGTGTAGTTGTACCATCTGCGCCAAGGTACCGTCAAGCATGATGGCTGTTCCTGGGGTTCTCAAGGGAGGAAGTTTTGAAAAATATAAAGCTGTCGGGCAAGTCTCCTGGTTCTCCTCTGGTCCGGCTGGTACGGATCACCACGTCTCCTCCCAGTCTCGAGGACAATACCGGGGACGCGGACCGGTTGAAAAGCGGGTTGCTCTCGCAGCTCAAGGGGCATGATCACGCGTATATTCCACAAGCGGTGCTGGGCCGGGTGGCATCCTCCTTCCGCAGGGCCGGCTTCAAGGGGTTCTGCCTGGTCAACATGTTGCCGGACCGGGTTGAGATCGTGGATTTCCTGGCGGCTGCGCCCGGAAAACTGCCGGCGGTGGCCCTGGACCTGGGCACCACCCACCTGGAGGCGACTCTGCTGGACCTTGTGACCGGAAGGAAACTGGCCCGGGCCCATGCGGAAAACGACCAGCTTCGTTTTGGCTGTGATATTCTGACCCGTATCCATTTTTCCCGTCAGGATACCAGGCAACAGGACCGGGGCGGGACAACGGGCCTGGCGCGCCTTCGGGACGCCGTGGTTTCGTCGATTAATGGGCTGGTCGCTGATTTGGCGGCATCGGCCGGGGTCCGGCCGGACCATATCCGGGCCATGACCGTGTCGGGAAACACCACCATGGTCCATTTCTTCCTGGGCCTGGATCCCTACCATATCTGCCGGGAACCCTACATCCCGATGGTCAACTCACCGGACCCCTGCCACGCCCACGAGCTTGGTCTTGATATTGCCGCTCTGGCTCCGGTCTGGATCCTGCCCGGTATCGGCAGCTATTTTGGCGGTGACCTGGTCTCCGGCATCCTGGCCACCGGACTTGACGCGGCTGAAGAAACCTGCATGCTCATCGATGTTGGAACCAACGCCGAGGTGGTGTTGGGCAACAGGGACTGGCTTATCGCCTGCGCCGGTGCGGCCGGTCCGGCTCTTGAGGGCGGGGTGGCTCGAATGGGTATGCGGGCCGGGGCGGGCGCGATTGAACAGGTTGCCATTGACCGGGATATCTGGAAGCTCAACTGCCGTACCATCGGAAACGTTCCGGCCCGGGGGATCTGCGGCTCGGGTTTGATTGACCTTGTGGCGGAACTTTATCTGGCCGGGATTATAGATTTTCGAGGTAAATTTCAGCGCCCGCGTGAGGTTGAGTCCCGGGCGCTTGATGTCTTTTTGCAGGAACGGTTGATCGGCCGCGATAATGGCTATGAGTTTATCGTTGTGCCCGCGGCTGAGGGAGCTGCCGGTCGGGCGGTCGTCCTCAGTCAGACTGATCTGGATGCCATGATGCGCTCCAAGGCCGCCATGTACGCGATCCTGACCACCCTGGTGGGGCAGGTGGGCGTGGCGTTTGATGATCTGCGT
>JAJRTB010000121.1 GCA_024278495.1 Deltaproteobacteria bacterium | reverse complement strand
GATCATGTCGCTGTTATTCTCCAGGATATTGACCCGGCGCTGACCGGGAAGATGGCCCCGGAATGGCTTGCGGATCTGCAGCGGGAAATAGGTCTTTGTCTGACCCGGGTCAGGCAGAGATACACGCACCCCGAGACCGGTCTGTACAACAGTCGTCTGCTTGGTATCCGCCTGAGTGCGCCCGCCGTGGATTCGGCTGCTCTTTTCCTGCTGAGTATCATCCCGCGCAGCCCGCGTACCACGACCAACCTGCTGAAACTCATTCAGATCGCCCGCTTGCTTGAGTCAGCCGTGCCGGGGATGTTTTTTTACCTGGGCGGCAACCTCTTTGCCCTGTATCGGGACGGGGTGGACCGGGACGGCGCCCTGACTCTGGCCCGACGGTTGCTGGGTCGGCTGAAACGGGAAGGGGTGCGGCGGGTCCATATTGGTATCGGCCTGGTCGCGCCGGCCCAGGACGCAAACGGCAGTGATGCGGACGTTTTTTTTGCCCGGTGCCGGCAGGCGCTTGAGGCCGCGGAACGCAGGGGGCCGTTCAGCCTCTGTGAGGCGTCCTCGCTCCTGGCCGGAAAGAAACACCCGCTGGCTCCTCCTCCTGCCCCGGTTCTTCGGCGTTTGCAAAACCACTGGCGCGGGCAGGAACGGTTTGGCCTGTTGCTCTTCCGGAGTAGTGCGGCGCTGTTTCCAGGTGAGGATGCGGGTGGGTCGTCCCTGTTTTCACGGTCTGGTTATCCTGTGGTGCGGGTTTCGGACAGGGAATTGTTTGTGATTCTTCCGGGGGCGGGCAGGGCACAAACACGACGTACCGGTACCCGGCTGCACAAGGAACTGGCTGCCGGTCTTGCCGCTCCCCTTGCCCTGGGAGCCTGTCACTGGCCCTGTCTTGATTTCTCCAGGAGCGCCACCGCACGTAACTGTCGCCGGGCCCTGATGCATGGGGAGTTTCTGGGGCCGGACAGCATGGTTGTTTTTGACCATGTCAGCCTGAACGTCAGCGGTGATTATTTCTTTGACGAGGGGGATTACCGGCAGGCGGTTCGTGACTACCGCGCCGGTCTGGAACTCGCGCCCGATGATGTCAACCTGCTCAACAGTTTGGGCGTGGCCCTGACCGAGTTGAACCATCACGGCCGGGCCCTGGATTGTTTTGAGCAGGTTCTGGCCCGTAATCCTCATAATTTCATGGCTCTGGTCAACAGGGGATTTGCGCTGCGCATGCTTGGCCGGCGGGATGAGGCGCTGGTCTGCTTTGAAAAGGCGGCCCGCAGCAGAAAGTTTGCCGCTTCTCCGGTCTTTGTCGAGATTTCCCTGCAGTTGGGCCGCATCTATTGTGAGTGCGGCCGGTACGTCAAGGCGGTCCGGGTGCTGGAACGACTGCGGAAAAAACAGGAGGAAAAACAGGGGTTCCATCTCTATCGGCTGCTGGGCGAGGCCTATGCCGGCGCCGGCCGGTATCGCCGGGGGATCGAAGCCCTGCAGCGCGCGGTTCGTCTTAATCCCCATGATGCATCGTCCCTGGGGCTTTTGGGTGAGTTGTACGCCCGGGAAGGTCAGGGCGATGAGGTGGCCCTGGCCCTGGCGGAGAAGGGGGTGGCCCTGAATGACCGGTCCTGGCGCAACTGGTACAGACTCGGGCAGGTCAGGTTTCTGGCCGGTGACCTCGAGGGAGCGCTGACGGCAGTGGAAGAATCGCTGAAGCGGAACCGGAAAGGACGGGAATCGTTGCTGCTGGCCGGTGATGTCCTGGCCCGGCTCGGCAGAACCGGCAAGGCCAGAATCATGTCCCGCAGGTTAGCCGCCCTGTATCCCGGCGAACAAGAGGCTTGAGAGGTCCCGGGGCAAACAGGGTAAACAGAAAACGAACAGAGAGGAATACTTTATTATGCACAACAGAAGAATTTCCAACTCAGGCTGCAACCATGAAAAACGGTCCTCTGATATGCAGCACCAGTACTGGCTGGACTATTTCAATGCCGGTGATTCCTGGCGCCTGTTCAGGATTATGGCAGAGTTTGTCGAGGGTTTTGATACCCTGTCCGGGGTCAAGGAACCCGGAGTCTCCTTTTTCGGCTCGGCCCGGACAAGTCCCGATGATCCCTATTACAGGCTGACCGTGACCCTGGCCGATGAGTTGAGCAGGCTCGGCTACGCCATTATCACCGGTGGCGGGCCCGGTATCATGGAGGCAGCGAATAAAGGCGCGGCCGAGGGAGGCGGCATATCCATAGGCCTGAATATTGACCTGCCCTTTGAGCAGGAGCCCAACCCCTTTGCCAACATTCCGTTAAGTTTCAAGTATTTTTTCGTGCGCAAAGTCATGTTTCTGAAATATGCCATGGCTTTTATCTGCATGCCCGGCGGCTTCGGTACCCTGGACGAGGTGTTTGAGGCGATCACCCTGATCCAGACCCAGCGGATCAAACCGTTTCCGGTTGTCCTGGTCGGGTCGGATTTCTGGGGCGGCCTGACCGGGTGGATCAGGGAAACCATGCTGCCCGCCGGCAACATCAGCAAGGATGACCAGTTGATCTACAGGGTCATGGATGATCCCGACGAGATTGTCTCCTTTATCAGGCGAACCATTGTCCTGTAGCATTCCGTGAATCCGACAGGTCGTACCTGATCACTTGCTCAGGATCTTGTTTGAACAACTGAATAATATCCTGTATGATTATAAATCAGTTGCCGTGGGTGTTTCCCGGTGAAGTTATAAAAAAACAGCTGGAGGAGCTGGTCGATGGCGCGAATAGATGCTTTTTTTAAACTGATGAACGATGAAGGCGCATCCGATTTACATATGGTCGCCGGTCAGCAGCCTATCCTGCGTATCCGGGGTGAGATGGAGCGGGTCAAGTTCAAGGTTATGACCAATGAAGACCTGAAGGCCATGCTCTATGAGATCTGCCCCGAGGACCGGATCAAGACCTTTGAGGAAACCGGAGACATGGACTTCGGCTACGAGATTCCCGGCCTGGCCCGGTACCGCTGCAATTTTTTTCAGCAGAAATATGGGATCGGCGCTGTTTTCCGGGAGATTCCCAGTGAGATCCTGACCTGCGATCAGCTGGGGTTGCCCAAGGTTATCTCCAAGCTGGCGACCCTGCCCAAGGGGCTGGTCCTGGTCACCGGTCCGACCGGATCGGGCAAGTCAACGACTCTGGCCGCCATTGTTGATGAGTGCAACAAGATCCGAAAACACCATATCCTGACTATTGAGGATCCCATAGAGTTTGTCCACAAGAGCCAGCAATGTATTATCAATCACCGCGAGGTGGGGACCCATACCAGGTCGTTTCAGGCGGCGCTGCGCGGCGCCCTTCGTGAGGATCCGGATATTATCCTGGTCGGTGAAATGCGTGACCTGGAAACCATCTCCCTGGCCATGGAGGCGTCCATGACCGGTCACCTGGTCTTCGGTACCCTCCATACCCTGAACGCGATGAAGACGGTTGACCGGATCATTGAAATCTTTCCGGCCAACCAGCAGGCTCAGGTCCGGTCCACCCTGGCCGATGCGCTCAAGGCGGTGGTGTCCCAGACCCTGATGAAACGGATAGATACCAAGGGGCGGGTCGCTGCCCTGGAAATCCTGATCTGTACCCCGGCGGTCCGGAACCTGATCCGCGAAGGCAAGACCTACCAGATTCCCTCGGTCATGCAGACCGGGAAGAAGTACGGCATGCAGTCCCTGGATGATCACCTCTTCGAGTTGCTCCAGAGGAAACGGATCAGTCCGGAAGACGCCTACACCAACTGCATTGAGAAACAGAAATTTGTCAAGTTCCTGCGCAAGCAGCCGGCTGATTTTACCGAGGTCTAGCCCGCATGGTTGTCGGATTTGCACAAAGCCGTGAATCCGACGGGTCAGCGTTGTGACTCGCTGAATTATCGTGGTCCCGGGCCAGTGTTCGATGGTATTTGCGTGCTGCTTTTTTTTCAGCGGCTGAAGGACTCAACCTTCAGTTTCACTCCGTCCGTGCTGCAGGTCACTGTCCCGTTGTCCGCGGTGGTCACTACCTGTATCCCGGCCGTCCGCCAGTTATGCAGGTGTTCCCGGGCCAGGTACGGACCCCGGACACTCCGCCCGGCTGAGACAACAATGAATTTCGGATTGATCGCGTCGACAAATTTTCTGCTGTTTGAACTTCCGCTGCCGTGATGCGCAGCCAGCAGCACATCCGCTTCTACATCAGCGCCGCTGTTCAGCACCAGCGCCTCCCCCCCGAACCCCAGGTCCCCCGGAAAGAGAAAGGAGACCCTGTTGCTCCGCAGCTTGATCACAAGGCTGCGGTCATTCACCGTTGTCCCCGGCGGGTGGCGTTTGGCCCCCGCCGGAAAGAAGAGTTCGGTTGTTTCGTCGCTGTAGAGAAGATCACCGCCTGACGGCTCAAGAATCTGCACTCCCTGCGCCCGGGCCAGGGCCAGCAGTTGGCGGTAAGGCCGTATATTTTTTCCATCACCGTTTACCCAGAGCCGCCGTGGTTTGAAACGGCGCAGGATAAAAAAGAGACCGTTGTAGTGGTCGCTGTCCGGATGGGTGATGATCAGGTCATCGATGCGCCTGATCTGTTTGTACCAGAGAAAAGGGGCAATGATCCGCTCTCCCACATCATAGCCGGGCGCGGTCCTGGCGCCGCCGTCGATGAGAATGACGCGCCCTGAAGAGAGACGGACCAGGCTGCTGCTGCCCTGGCCGACGTCGATATAGGTGACGTCTGTTGTGTCGGTGGTGATGGTGTCAAGCCAGGGCGAGAGGATAAACCAGAAAATGACCATTGCCAGGCCTGCCCGGGCAGGACGCCTGATCCTGGATGGGACGGGACTGAGCAACAGCAGCAGGAAAAGAGCGTAGAAAAAAATCTGGACCAGGCTCGGGGTTATGGTCCAGACAGTGGCAAAGGGGAGTTGGGCGCCAAGGCGGGTGATGCCATCAGCCCCCTTGAGGGCAACGGAACCCAGGTGCAGCAGGGTTTCGGCCAACCCCGGGGCAATAAAGATACAGGGGATGGCCAGCAGGCCGATGGGCAGGGCCCAGAAGCAGAGAAGCGGTTCGATCAGGAGGTTCATGACCGGCCCGATCGGTGAAAACCGGTTGAAATGAAGCAGCAGAAAGGGGAGGGTACCCAGGGTTGCCGCCACGGAGACCAGCAGTCCGGTCAGGGCGTAGCGGCCGGTTTTGCCGCCGGGAAATTTTTTGTTCTCAAGCAGGTTCAGCAGGCGGGGATAGAGCAGGGCAATGGCCAGTACCGCGGAAAATGAGAGTTGAAACGAGACCGTGAACAGGGTCAGGGGCTTGACCAGGAGCACGACCAGGGCCGCGGCGGCGGTAATATGCAGGACTGAGCGCTGTCCCCGAAGCACCACCCCGACCAGGAACAGGGTGGCCATTGTCAGGGCCCGGAAGACCGGGGTGTTCATGCCGGCGATAAAGGCGTATCCGATGAGCGGCACCAGGGAGAGCAGAGTGGCCAGGGTAGGGACATGGGCATGCAGCAGGAGCGTGGTTGAGCGTTTCATGAGCCAGGTCAGGCACAGGGTCGTCATGAGACCGAGCAGACCCATGTGAAGGCCGGAGATGGCCAGCAGGTGCATGGTGCCGGTGGCCCTGAACTGCTCCTGGATTCGCTCGGAAACCCCTGCCCGGCTTCCGATAAGCAGCGCCCTGTAGAGTCCGGCCGTGTCCGGATCAAGGGTTTTGTCCAGAAAGGAGCTGATCCGCAGGCGGAGCCGCTGGGGCAGAAATCTGACCCGGGTCCTGTCTGGTTCATCAGGATCAATAAAGGGCTGGATCCGGGACAACGACTTGATTTTGCCGGTAACGTAGATGTCCCGGGCCGCCAGATGCATCCTGTAGTCAAAGATGCCCGGAGTGCGATAGGTGAAGCTCCGGTTCAGGGTAGCCAGGACCATGAGGTGGTCGCCGGGACGGATGGAGGGAGGCAGGCGGCCGTCCAGGGAAAATCTGACCAGGCCATGCACCGGTCTCAGGACCATCTCTCTGTTCTGGAGGTGCGGCATGAGGCTGTCCGCTGCCAGGACAAACCGGGTCTTGGCGCCGTTATACTCGGGCATGGTTGTCAGGATTCCGGTCAGGGTGACCCGTGTTTTCTGCCGGATTATGTTGTAGATATGCCCGGGTTCGGACGGGGGTGCCAGGGCCGGGCCGGTATGAACAAAGCCGGTCAGGCAAAAGGAGAGAAAAAGGAGCCAGGGGCCGGCTGTTCTGCGGCGCAGCAGGAAGGTCAGGAGAAAGAGGGTCAGGGTGAGAAGCGCCGGAACGTGGACGGGCGCGGGGACAGGCCCGGTCAGGCGCGTCAGGGCCGCGCCGACTGTAAAAGCGACGACCGCGCCGATGAGGAGGTTGCGGCGGATGAAATTGTTCGCGGATGGCGGGAGCAGGCGCATCAGCTTCAGTCCGGTCAGTTCTGCCGATCTCCCAGGAGAGCGGCAATGCAATCAAGGTGTTTTTCGATGATATCTCCGCGTGTCCGGCAATGGCCCGTGGCCGCTGCGCTCATGCGGCCATGAACGGCGCGGTCTCGCAGGATGGTCTCCAGCCGGTTTTTCAATTCAGGCAGGCTGCGCACTGTGGCCGCGCCACCGCATGCAGTCAGATCCCGGGCGATTTCCTGGAAATCCTCCATGTGAGGGCCGAACAGAACCGGTACGCCGAAGGCTGCCGCTTCCAGGGGGTTATGGCCGCCGCAGGGCACAAGGCTGCCGCCGATAAAGGCGACATGGGCCAGGCCGTAGCAGTCGGCCAGTTCACCCAGGGTGTCGAGGATGAGCACCTGTGTCTGCTCAGCCTGGTCTGCCGAGCGCAGGGCCGTCTCTGAACCGAGTCCCTTCCGGGCGGCCCGTGCCGCAATTTCTCCGCCCCGGGCCGGGTCCCTGGGCGCGATGAGTATAACCAGGTCCGGGTGTGTTTTTTTCAGCCCGAGATACGCATCGAGCAGGATTTCTTCCTCGCCCGCGTGGGTGGAGCCGCAGACCCAGACCGGCCCGTGAAGGGGCAGGCCGAGGCGTTTGCGTCCGCCGTTATTTCGCCCTGGCCTGGAGACAGGGCTCCTGGCGTACTTGAGGTTGCCCAGAATGCGGATACGAGCGGGGCTGACGCCGAGTCCGCGCATCTGTCCGGCATCTGCCGCCGTCTGCATGGCCAGGGTGGAGAAGGTCGAGAACATGGGGGTGAACAGGCGGCGAAAACGGGTGTAGTTGCGATACGATTTCGCGGATATCCTGCCGTTGACCAGCATCATGGGGACATTGCCGCGGTTGAGTCCGTGGATCCAGTTGGGCCAGAAATCGGTTTCCACCAGGACAAAAATATCCGGCCGGATCGCGCTGAGGAAGCGGTGGACCGTGGGGAGAAGATCAAAGGGGCTGTAGAGCAGGGAATCAACAAGGTCTGCAGCCCTGGTTCCGGCTATGTCCATGCCCGAGCGGGTCGAGACCGTCAGGGTGATGTGGCTGTCCGGCATCTGTTCACGGACGGCCTGGATCAGGGGCAGGGCAGAGGTCAGCTCACCCACGGACAGACAGTGGAACCAGAGGCGCGCGGTGGAGTCCGCGGGCTGTTTCCCGGGCAGACCCGCCAGACCCAGCCGCTGCAGGGTGCGTTTCAGGCCCCTGCGGCGACCGAATGTCTGGAAAAGAAGCAGCGCCGGGATCAGGGGCAGGAGGGTGAGGTGCAAAAAGTTATAGACGAAAATCATTTCAAGTGTAGTTTAGCTGTTGATACGTATCTGATAATGGGGTGCGCAAGAGCGTGACCTTGCTGCCTCTCCAGTCTAGCCGCGGGATCAGGCGGTTGTCAAAACAAACGTTTTTCAGGCATGAATCTTCTCCTTTTTGAGCGGCATGAACTTCAGGGGTCGCGCCTGACCCTTCAGGCCGGGGATCGGCGCGCCCTGCACGTCCGTGAGATCCTTGGCCTGGACGCCGGTGACACGGTCCGGGTCGGCATGGTCAACGGTCCCATGGGGCGCGGTCGTGTTCTTGCCTCGGGCAGGACGGGACTTGAGCTTGAAGTCAGCCTGACCGGTCCGCCCGTATCCGGGCCCGGCCCGATCCTTATCCTGGCCCTGCCGCGGCCGATCATGCTGCAGCGGATTTTGAAGCAGGCCACGGTACTCGGGGCAGGACAGATCCACCTTATCCGCTCCAGCCGGGTCCAAAAATCATTCTTTCAGACCCATGCCCTCCAGCCGGCCGCCGTGCGGAAGCTGCTGGTCCAGGGGCTGGAGCAGGCGGTCGCCACCAGGTTGCCCGAGGTCCATATCCACACCCGGTTTAAGCCCTTTGTTGAAGACGTGCTCCCCGGGGTGGCGTCTGCCTGCCGGCTTCTGGCCCATCCCGGCGCTGAATCCACCCTGGCTGATCTGCATGAAACGGTCAGGACAGGGGATCGTCCTGTTCTGGCCATTGGGCCGGAGGGCGGCTGGATTGACTATGAGGTTGAGCAGTTTACGGGCCGGGGGTTCCGGAAATTTTCCATGGGTTCAAGGATCCTGCACGTGGACACGGCAGTGGTTGCCCTTCTTGCTCAGTTGCAGGTTCTGCGGCAGTTGCCGGGTGACGGTTGAACCTGAGCCGGAGTGGGGCCGGCCGCGGGCGGG
>JAJRTB010000006.1 GCA_024278495.1 Deltaproteobacteria bacterium | reverse complement strand
TCAATAACGCCATCCTGCTCATTCATTTTGCCCGGGAAAAGATGGACGAGGGCATGGACAGGCGAAGGGCCATGCTTGAGAGTATCCGCATCCGGACCCGGCCGGTGCTGATGACCGCCTTTGCCGTGGCAGCAGGCATGCTGCCCATTGCCCTGGGCTCGGCCATCGGCCTGGAACGGCTGGCGCCGCTGGGCGCGGTGGCCATTGGCGGGCTCCTGGTGGGCACCTTTCTGACCCTGCTCTTTATTCCGCTGATCTTCATCTGGACCACTCCGGGAAAGCACGAGGATTCGCGAGACGTAGCCGCATAATATAGTTAACCATTTCATGGAAATGACGAAAACCTTTGCGATTGTGAGGAACACACGATGAAAAAAAATTTGCTGCTGTTCACCGTCATGGCCATCCTGCTTGGTCTCTCTACCTTGAATATGACTGCCCTGGCCGATGGCGCTGAAAATGGCGTCAAAGAAACACCACCTTTTCTGATCACAGGGAAGCTGCCGCACCTGACCAAGATGCTGATGCAGCAGTGGGACAGCCCGGAGCTGAACCTGACAGCTGATCAGAAGAGCAGACTGCTTATGGTCAGGGAAGAAACCATCGGCGCGGTCAAGCGGCTGGGCAAGGAGCTGGCTCCTCTGGAAGCCCAGGTGGCGGACGGGATCTTTGCGGATAAAAGTCCGGCCGATTTAGAGTCTCTGGTTCGCCAGGTGGCGGAATTAAAGAGCGAGGCCACCATGGTTCACCTGCGCTGCATTGCTCAGACCCGGGCAATTCTTGACGCACGCCAGTTGAAGATTTTGACGGGCAGGTAACCGGCTCACCGGTTTTGCAGCGCTGGAGTTGTTCCGGTTGCTCATTCAGGGGGTGACGTTTCGCCGAGAATCTCCCGCAGCTCGTCGCCGGAGATCGTTTCTTTTTCCAGCAGGATGGCGACCGCCTGTTCAATGGCCTGGCGCCGGCCGTTGAGGATAGCCAGGGCGGCTTCGTACTGGTTGTCGATGATCGATTTGATCTCCCGGTCGATCAACCGGGAGGTTTCTTCGCTGTAGTCCCCACGCCGGCTTGCACCGGGCAGGAGGAACCGGGCCGTGTCTTCCCCCTTGAGGTAGACCTGGCCCAGGGCCTCGCTCATGCCGTATTCAATGATCATGGACCGGGCAATGTCAGTGGCCCGGGACAGGTCATTGTGGGCCCCGGTTGAGATTTCGTCAAAGATGATCTGCTCGGCGGCGCGGCCGCCCAGCAGCACCGCGATCTTGTTGAGCAGTTCTGTTTTGCTCATCAGGTAGCGGTCCCCGGTCGGCACCTGCATGGTATAGCCCAGCGCCGCTATGCCGCGCGGGACAATGGTGATCTTTCGGACCGGATCCGTGTCCGGCAGGGATATGGAAACGATGGCGTGGCCCAGCTCGTGGTAGGCGACGATCTTGCGCTCTTCGGGGTTGATCAACCTGTTTTTCTTTTCCAGCCCGGCCACGACCCGCTCGATGGCCTCTTCAAAGTGGGGCATTTCAACCCTGTCGCTGTCGGCCCGGACCGCCAGCAGGGTCGCCTCGTTCACCAGGTTGGCGAGATCCGCCCCGACCATGCCCGCCGTCATCGCGGCCAGCTGATCCACGTCGATTGCGCCCACCCGCCTGACTTTCTGCAAATGGACCTCGAGGATCTTCTTGCGGCCCTCCTTGTCCGGCCGGTCCACCAGTACCTGCCTGTCAAAGCGGCCCGGCCGCAGCAGGGCCGGGTCCAGCACCTCGGGCCGGTTGGTTGCGGCCATGAGGATGACGCCGATGTTGGCGTCAAAACCGTCCAGCTCGACCAGCAACTGGTTCAGGGTCTGCTCCCGCTCGTCATGGCCGCCAGGCCCGCTGATGCCCCGCGCCTTGCCCAGGGCGTCCAGTTCGTCGATGAAGATGATGCAGGGCGCGTTTTTTTTGGCCTCTTCAAAGAGGTCCCGGACCCGGGCCGCGCCCAGGCCGACAAACATCTCGACAAATTCCGAGCCGCTGATGCTGTAAAAGGGCACGCTGCTCTCGCCGGCCACCGCCTTGGCCAGCATGGTTTTGCCGGTGCCGGGCGGGCCTACCAGGAGCAGCCCCTTGGGCATGTGGGCGCCGAAGTCGGTGAACTTGTCCGGGCTCCTGAGAAAGTCGATGATCTCGGCCAGTTCGGTCTTGGCCTCCTCCACGCCGGCCACGTCCTCAAAGGTGATGCCGGTGTCTTCCTGCTTGTAGATCTTGGCCTTGCTTTTGCCAAGCGACATGAAGCCCGGCTGCTGCGGCATCATCTTCTTCATCAGAAAGAACCAGATGCCGAAGAAGATGAAGATGGGCAGCACCCATGAGATGATGTCCCGTACCAGGGTCGACTCGATGGTGCCGGCGTACTTCACCTTGTAGCGGTTGAGCAGCTCGGCCATGTCCGTTGCCACCCGCACGGTCTTGAAGTACTGGTCCCGGTCGCCCTCGGTTTCCGGGACCAGTCGCCCCTGGATGGGGTTCGGGCCGACGGCGACCTCGGCCACCCTGCCGGACTCCAGGTACTCGATGAACTCGCTGTAGGGGACGGTCTTGACCGCAAAGGTGTTGGCCAGGAAGTTCTGGATGAGCAGGACTCCCCAGATGGCCAGGAGGAAGTACCAGATGGAAAATTTATGATGCTTCTGCATGGGTATCGTTTCCTTTTTTGGCAGTATGGGAGGGTGTTTGCCCGGATTCAGGCGGGACCGGTGCCGGTGGCTGTTCCTCGGGAATCGCGGGGGGGCTCCCGGGTGCCGGGTTTTTTTCAGGTCTGTCCGCGGACACAGCGGCCTTGTCCGCAGGTACCGCGGGCTTGTCCGCAGGTACTGCGGGAAAGGCCTCGGCCGGGATCGCCTCGGCCGCGGCGGTAACCGCTTCACGGGAAAATTTACCGCCCACCGTGGGGATGGTTTCCCGGCCCAGGATAAGCTCAACTACTTCCCGGGCCTCAATGGCCTCGGCCGGGGCGGCCGGCACATAGGTCCGGCCGTTTTCCCCGGCCAGGTGGAGCAGGCCGCCCGGGATCAGCCTGTCAACGATCTCCTGGATATTGCCGGGCTGGTCGGTGGGATTTGCCGTGACCAGCTCTTCAAAGGTGGTCGGCTTTCTGTTCCTGAAATTTTCATACACGGTGTTCAGAACGTCAAAGGCCAGTTGCAGGTCCCGTTGCGGCGTGGTGGTCGCGCCCGGCAGGGAGTAGAGGTTGCGGTGCTGGACCGCGTAGGCCAGGGAGGCGCCCAGCAGGATAAAGGTCCAGCCCATCTGTACCCAGATCAGAAAGAGCGGTACCGTGGCAAAGGAGCCGTAGATGGCGTTGTACTTGGAGACCCCTAGCTGCAGGACAATATACGCCTTCTGGATCAGGAACCAGAAAACGCCGGCAAAGAGGGCTCCGGCAAAGGCGGCCCGGGTCCGGACCCGGACCGTGGGAAAGAACATGTACATGACCATCAGGGTCAGGATCACAAAGAGGAAGGGCAGAAACTTGAGGATCATGGTCACCATCCACTCAAACGGAATAAAGGCGTGGAGGCGGGCCAGGATAGTGGGCGAGGCGATGACGGCGTCCCCGGCCAGGGCGACGTTGATGGAGATCGGCAGCAGGATGAGCAGGGCCAGATAGTCCATGACCTTGCGGAACAGGGAGCGGCCCCGGCGGGAATGCCAGATCGCGTTCATGGCCTCCTCAATGGTGCTCATGACCAGAACCACGGCAATGAGCAGGCCGGCAATGCCAAAGGCGCCCAGGGCCGCGAAATTGGTGCGTTCCACATAGTTGAAGATGGTGTCCACCGCGTCGCGCAGGTGGGTGGTGATGGACTGCCCGGCCTCGGGGGGCGCTGTCGCCCGGCCGGGCGCTTCTGATGCTCCGGGAACCGCTGCTGACGGTGTTGCATCAGATTCGGCCGGGGAAGAAGGCACTGACGCGGAAGCGGACGATGCCTGAGAAGAGGCCGGCAGTTGTTCCGTTCCCGGAGGCCGGGGTATCCGGGGCGCTGATGGGGTGTCCGCTTCAAACTGATCGATGAACTGGTAGGCGGCAACCTTCAACTGGTCGCCGCCGCCCAACCCCTTGAGGATGGCCGTGCTCATGGCCAGCAGCGGCACCAGGGACAGGACAATGGAGTAGGTAAGGGCCGAGGCGCGCAGGGAGATTCTGGTTTCGTTGAATTCGTGGATGATAATGAAGATAACGCGCAGGGTACTGCGCAGGGCCGCGGTCAGCGCATTTTCCCCCGGCTGAAAACGGAAGGCCCATTCCCGGAGGATACCGATCTTGCTGTTTGGTTGTTTTCTCTGAATCTCTGCCGTAACGGTTCCGGTGGAGACTGTTTCCTGTTTTGTCATAACAACGTCCCGGTTATGTTATCTCGGTTTTTTTTTAACAGTGGCCCTGAGAACAACAACATTGTCCTGGTGTTTCGATTCCGGCGGTCCCGGGATTTTCAACTTCCGGCCGACCCGGACCATGGCCCGTTTGTTCAGGTTGTTGGCCCGGATCAGTTCGGAAAGGGATATCTTGTAGCGACGGGCAATGGCCCCGGCCGTGTCACCCCGCTGGACAATATACTCCCGGTCTCTGACCTGGGCCGGATGATAGAGGCGTGAGGGGAGCCTGCCAACCAGGTTGCGGATTCTGG
The DNA here is from genome assembly GCA_024278495.1 of Deltaproteobacteria bacterium. Taxonomy (GTDB): domain Bacteria; phylum Desulfobacterota; class Desulfobulbia; order Desulfobulbales; family Desulfobulbaceae; genus UBA10518. The sequence continues at coordinate 658 of JAJRTB010000006.1, read as the reverse complement.
TGGTGGCGGGCAGCCGAAGCAGAAAACCCTTGGGAATATACTTGCGGCCGGTGAGGACCGGTTTCCTCAGGGCCGGGTTGAGGCGTCGGAAATCTTCCCCGGCAATGCCGAAAAAATTCCTGATGTCCAGGGCCGCGGCATAGCCTTTCATCCGCAGGGCCACGGTGGCCTCTGGCCGGTCCCGGATGATCCGGGGATCGTTTTCCAATCTTTCGGCCACATTCATGGCCGCCAGGAATCCCGGATAAAAGTTGCGCGAGGCAAACTTGAAAATCCGGGTCCGGTGGTTGTTGAAGATATTCTCATACGAACCCTTTTCCAGCAGGGCGCGCTTCATGCCGGGCCGGCCGTAATTATAGGCGGTGATGGCCAGGGGCCAGCTTCCGAGTTCCTCATGGTTCTCTTTCAGAAAGACGGCCGCAGCCTGGGTGGCAAAGATCGGGTCGTAGCGTTCGTCAATAACGTCGTTGATGGTCATGTACCTGCGGCCGGTGGAACGGGTGAACTGCCAGAGACCGGCCGCGCCCGCCTTGCTGTAGGCCTTGGGGTTGAAGGAGGATTCCACGTGCGGCAGGTAGGCCAGTTCTACGGGCAGACCGTGGGTGCGGAAGATGGTCCTGATGGCGGGCATGTAGGCGCCGGAACGGATGATCCCTTC
>JAJRTB010000120.1 GCA_024278495.1 Deltaproteobacteria bacterium | reverse complement strand
TGCACAAAAATTGATATCATATGACCGGCCGGAACCCCTCAGGTCTGGCACTACGCGGCTGCGTAACGTGATCTTCTGGGCAATCTCTCGAATTTCCCGGCCTGTAACACAGGGCAAGGGGGCCCGGCCCCTTGCGCAAAACATTGGGCCGGGTTGTTTATCCGGCCGAATCAGCGGTCGGGGCGGTTTTCTCGACAACAGGTTCAGAAACATCGTCTGTTGCCCCGGCAGCCACGGATTCCGACCCGGCATCGCCGGGCCCGGCTGTTTCCTCGCCCCGGTCAGCTGCCTCGGCCTTCATGGCCGCCTCCATCTCTTCAGCAGCCTGCTCTTCTTCCTCGCCGCGCCGAACCTTGCCCTCGTTCACCGCGTCTGCGATAAGGGATGTGATCAGGGTGATGGAGCGAATGGCGTCATCATTGCCTGGAATCAGATAGTCGATGCCGTCCGGGTCACAGTTGGTATCGGTCAGGGCGACTACCGGAATGTTCAGCTTCCTGGCCTCGCTGACCGCGATTTCCTCGTTTTTCGGATCAATAACAAAGAGCGCGGAGGGAAGCGTCCGCATATTCTTTATACCACCAAGGTTACGGTCGAGCTTGGCCAGTTCCTTTTCCATCATCAGGATCTCCTTCTTGGGAAACCGGTTGATGGTACCGTCCTCTTTCATGGCCTCAATCTTCTTGAGCCGGTCGACCGACAGTCTGATGGTCTGGAAGTTGGTCAGCATACCGCCGAGCCAGCGGTGATTGACATAGTGCATACCGCAGCGCCTGGCCTGCTCGGAAATAATATCACGGGCCTGACGCTTGGTGCCGACCATCATTATATCACCGCCGCCTGCAACCAACTCCAGAACGAAGTTGTACGCCCGCTTGAAATGGCGCATGGTGGTATCAAGGTTGATGATATAGATACCGTTCCGGGGTCCATAGATATAGGGTTTCATTTTCGGGTTCCACCTTCTGGTCTGGTGGCCGAAGTGCAGCCCCGCCTCAAGCATCTGTCGCATTGTTACCTGGGTCATTGTCATCTCCAATTCGTTTATGGTTAGGCCTCCATCCCCTGCCCGATCCTTTTTCCGGACACCAAAGGGCGCAAACGGGATGTGTGTATTTACCCCCGCAATAAAACGGCCAAATAACGATGAATCAAACCGTTACCTTACGCGCGACATGACGACGCGCCACAGCCGTTCCGCCAGGGCATGAAATTAACTCCAATCTTTCTTTTTACCATACCCCCCGCAGAATTTCAAGCCATTCACCACAGGACATCCCCCATTTTTTAACGAATATGCATGACTTTATGTTTGGAATCAGCAGGTTATCTTGTCAGGGAAGTGAAAACGGTAAAAATGGGTGAACTTTTTACCAAAAAAAAGGACCTCTTTGTGGTAAGGAATTATAAGTCACAACACCATAATTCTTAACCAAAACAAGGAGGTCCAGGGAAATGTTACACCAGGTAGGCACCAAATTGCGACAGCAAATTCATAATTTTTCGGGTGAACTCTGTAAGGGCATGGGGAAAGTTGCCTCACGGTTCGTTGAAGAAGCGGTTTATGGTCTTTCAGCGAGCGGATCTGTCCGCTTAACTGAAATAGGCAGGTCTCTGGATGAAGACATTCCATTGCACGCAACCCACAAACGGTTGAGCCGTAACCTTGCTGATCGGACACTTGGTTCCCGCATTGAACAAAACGTGCTTCGTCTCGGTGCCGGCCGTATCTCACCTCTTCTTCATCGACGCCCTGCATGTACCCGAACACACAATGCTCGTGAAACATAGAAAACACAGATAATTAGCTGACTTCAAATCACTTTCACCTGAACCACGAGGTCCGGGTAAGAAAAAAAAGCAATCTACAGCTTGATTTTATGCGAAAAAAAATGATACACAAACAGTTAAGGATTAAAATAAATTTACGTTCACTTTTTTGAATATACAATTCACAAATTACAAAGAACCTTGGTGCCGCTCATGACACGGAAACCCTAGGCCAAGGGACGCTATTTTCACAAGAATTGATAGCTTATTAATTATTAATTGTTTCTCTGAATACAGGAGCTGAAAATGGGTATGAACAGTTCGTTTTCCAAGGCGCCGTATAGCTTTTTCCTGATTGCCCCTCTCTTTTTATTCTATTCGTTCTCTGTGTACGCTGCATCGGTTCTCGACGGTTTTCATCCCGATGCTGATGGACTAGTGTATGCCTCAGCCCTGCAGGCGGACGGAAAACTCATCGTCGGCGGCGCTTTCCTGAACATAGGGGGCCAGGCGAAAGCCCATATAGCACGGCTTAACACTGACGGCTCGGTGGATACCACATTTACAGGGGAAGCTGATGGCGACGTGTACTCCATCGTTGTGCAAGATGACGGGCAAATCCTTGTTGGCGGAGCGTTTACAACCATAGGAGGGCAGACAAGAAACCGTATCGCCCGACTCAATAGCGACGGTACAGCGGAAAGCGGTTTTGACCCTGATGCCGACAATACCGTCCGCGCTATTGCCGTACTGCTGAATGGTGATATTATCATCGGCGGTGATTTTGCCACTCTCAACAGTACGACAACCCCCTTGACACGATCACATATAGCTCGGCTTGCCGCCGGTAACGGCGACGTCAACCCAGACTACGCTCCTGACTCAAATGCTCCGGTCTACGCCCTTGCCGCCCAGAGAAACGACAAGGTGATAGTTGGCGGCGCTTTTACAACCATTGGCGGCGCGACAAGAGAATATATCGCCCGTCTCAATGATGACGGTTCTGCGGAAACAACAGCGTTCAACATAACTGCTGACGGAGCTGTTCGCTCCATCGTCATCCAGGCCGACGGCAAGATCCTTATCGGCGGTGAGTTCACGACCCTCACAGACCCCAATGGATCACACACCAGAAACCGCATAGCCCTCCTCGACGCAAACGGAGATGCGGATTTCAACTTTGCCCCCAATGCCGACAATACTGTTCGTGCCATCGTGCTTCAGCCCGACGGCAAAGTTCTGGTCGGAGGTGATTTCACTTCCATCGGCGGACTCTCAATAAACCACATGGCCCGTCTCGACATTGAATTCGGCGCCGCAGACCAGGGATTCACTCCCGATGTCGATGGTCCTGTTTATACCATTACCGTTCAGGCTGACGAAAAAATCCTCATCGGCGGAGACTTTACCACGCTTACGGAAGGGACGGTAAACCACAGCAGGGATAATCTCGCTCGCCTTTACACCGACGGCTCGGTGGAGGCGGATTTTGCCATCAGCAGTATTGTCAACACCAACGACTACGCAACTATCTCTTCCATCGCCGTGCAAAGTGACGGCAAAATCATTATTGCCGGCTCGTTCAGCGAGATCGACGGAACAGCCAGAAATAACATCGCCCGATTCAATCCTGACGGCACAATAGACACCTCATTCGACCCTGACGCCAATGGCCGTGTCTCTTCCTTAGCAATGCAGACCGACAGCAAAATTCTTGTCGGTGGCGAATTCACCACCATTGGCGGTCAAGCCATTCCATACCTGGCCAGGCTCAATCCTGACGGCACCGTGGACACCTCGTTCACCCCCAATCCCAACAGTATCATTCACGCCATCGCGCTCCAGAGTGACGGTAGGATTATTGTCGGCGGCCAGTTTCTGACCATCGGGGGGATCACAAGTAACAATATAGCTCGTCTCTTCAGTACGGGTTCAGGCGATGCCAGTTATTTGACGACCTCCACCAACGGCCCTGTCTACGCCCTTGTCGTACAGAGCGACGTAAAGCTCCTTGTCGGTGGCTCTTTTACCAGAATCGGCGGCCAGTCCCGCAAGCATATCGCGCGCTTGGACACCACCGGCGAAGTGGACACAACAACGGAATTCAAAAACACCGGGGCCGATAATACGGTTCGCGCCATAGCTCTGCAGGCCGATGGAGCTATCCTTGTTGGTGGTGATTTCACCAAGATCGATAACGTCGCAAAAAACCATATTGCCAGGCTCGGAACAGACGGCAATATAGATACCACGTTTGCCCCTGATGCCAACGGTGTTGTCCGCTCCATAGCCGTGCAGCCTGATACCAATATCCTGATTGGCGGGGATTTCACCACCATTGGCGGTCAGCCAAGAAACTATATAGCTCGACTCAGCAGTAACGGTGTTGCGGAAAACGAAATTCTCGTCAATGCCGATGCCGCCGTTCGCGTCCTTATTGCTCTGAGTGACGGCCGTATCCTTGTGGGTGGTGATTTCACCACCATCATCAACAACGCCGGAATCTCTTTCCCAAGGCGCCGCTTGGCTCGTCTTTCTACAGTTCTCTCGGTAGATGATGCATTTTCTCCAGGTATCAGCGGCGCGGGTGCGTACATTTCTTCTCTCACAGTACAAAATGACGGTAAGATTCTTGTCGGGGGAGTGTTTACCGCGATAAACGGGACAAGCAGATCCAACCTGGCCCGGCTCAACAGTGACGGCACACTTGATACAAGTTTTACCGCTGATACCGATGGTGCTGTTTCTTCCATCGTGGTGCAGGCAGACAACACAATTCTTGTCGGTGGCTCGTTCACCACCATCGGCGGCCAGGCCATTCCCTATCTGGCAAAACTCAATGCCGACGGGTCCGTGGATACCGCATTCACCCCCAGTCCCGATGGTGTCGTTTACGCCATCGCTGTCCAGAATGACGGTAAGATTATCGTCGGCGGCCAGTTTACGACCATAGGCGGGATGTCAAGGGACAACCTTGCTCGCCTGTCAGGCACAGGCGCCGGAGATACCGCATACACTACCACCGCTGACGGACCGGTCTACGCCCTTGTTATTCAGCCAGCCGATGGGAAGCTTGTTGTCGGCGGGGCGTTTACCAATATCGGTGGTCAAGTAAGAAATTACATTGCTCGCCTTTCGACTACCGGAGCCGTGGACTCAACAACCAAGTTCAAAAACACCGGTGCCAACAGTCCTGTTCGCGCCCTGGCCCTCCAGGCCGATGAAACCATCCTGGTCGGCGGAGACTTCACCTTCATCGACGCGCAACCAAGAAATTATATTGCCCTGCTTGGGACAAATGGCGACATAGATCCCACATTCAATCCCGGACCAGACAACATCGTCCGTTCCATAGTGGTGCAGACTGATACCAAAATTCTTCTTGGAGGTGATTTTTCCACCGTTGGAGGACAGCCAAGAACGTACATTGCTCGAATCAACAGTAACGGCGTGGTGGAAAACGGATTTATCGCAAATACCAATGCCGCCGTCCGTACCATAGCTGTGCAGAGTGACAACAAGATCCTTACGGGAGGAGATTTCACCACCCTTGACGGCCAGGCTAGAAACTATATTGCTCGACTTTCAGTGGCCGGCACGGTAGATGCTGTCTTTCTTGCCGACGCTGCTGACGTCCCCGGGGCAACCATCTCGGCCATCACAATGCAAGGGAACGGCAAATTCCTTGTTGGAGGTATTTTTTCACACATAAACGGCATCCCCAGAAGGAATATCGCCCGCCTGCATCAAAACGGCACGGTGGATGCAACCTGGACCACCACTGTCGACGGAGAAGTCACCTCCATACTCATTCTCTCCAATGGCAAGATACTTATCTGTGGCGATTTCTCCAGCATCACCGACAGCAATGCCACGTACGCCAGGCATTATCTGGCCCGGCTTAATTCCGACGGAACCGTGGATCAAAAATTTTACCCGTACTTTCATGGCCGTGTCCTCGCAATAGCTGAAGAAACCTCACCAAAAAATGAAATCAACGGGGACATCCTGGTTGCCGGGGAATTCACCACCGTCATGATCCCTACCAACGCCACTGGCTCTCCTACCAATAATTTTTATCAACACCCCTTTCTTGCCCGACTCCTAAATCCCGACGCGCCTGATAGTTTAACCGCGCCGTATCCAACACTGCACACCACGTTCCCTGCCGCCGCCAATTATCCCAACGGAATCATTCGTACCATGGCTATCCAGGACGACGGCCAGATTATTGTCGGCGGAGATTTCACCTGGATAGGGGTCGGCGTGTCTCCTCGAAGCAGGATCGCCCGGATCAGTAAAACAAAAGGGGCAAGTGATTCCACCTTTGATCCCAATGCCAATGGAATTGTTCGCTCCATCGTGGTGCAGCCCGACACCAATATCCTTGTCGGGGGTGACTTCACCTATATCGGAAATCAGACAAGAAATAAGATAGCGAGGCTTTACAGTGACAGTGCCAAGGCCGACGAGTTTGCCCCCAACGCCGACGGGGCCGTCCGTTCCATAGCCCTCGACACCGACGGCAATATTCTGGCCATAGGTGATTTCACGAACATCGGCGGTCAGCCCAGGAACCATATCGCCCGTCTGACACCGATTCTGGGAACTGCCGACAATTTTAATCCCGGCACTGGTCTTGGACCCCAAGAGACCATTTCCGCTGTTGCCGTGCAAAAAGACGGGAAGATTGTTGTCGGAGGCAACTTTACCACCATCGACTCTCAAGCAAAAAACAAAATAGCTCGCCTGAGCGCCGACAACCCCGCCCTGATGGAACTCAACCTGTCCACCGACGGCACAAAAATAACCTGGCGCCGGAGTCAATCATCGCCTGAAATACACGATGTTGTCTTTTATGAGTCCGCCAACAATACTGTATGGACAAAAATGGAAGCCATTCCCACCCGGATCCCCGGCGGATGGGAATTGACCGTGCCGACGGCCCTGTTGTTCCAGCGACAGAATCGCTATATAGCCGCATCGGCAAAGACTTCCGGTGGATTTTACAATGGTTCGACATCCTCCATACAGGCAGTGCGCCAATATTTTATTGATTACTATACCCTGACCATTACGCCGACCCCTACTACCGGTGATGTTGAAAGCAATCTGGCAGGAATTGAATGCGGCTTTTCATTTGCAGCAGATGTCTGTTCGTTCCCGTACCAGGCCGACACATCCTTGACCCTCAACGCCACCCCGAAAGAGTACGGCTATATAGCGTTCGATGGTCAAACCGACTATATATTCAAAAATTGGGGAGGAACAGGGATTGATTGCGGTGATGGAGTCACAACAAATCCTGTTTCCGTGATTATGGACCAAAACAGAACCTGCACGGCAAACTTTGTTCCGGCGTACACTTCGCTCCTCGACACTGACGGCAGCGGCACCGGCACTGTTGGCTGGAACAACGGCATTAATAATTTGGCTCCCGTTGGAAGAGTCTATGAAAGCGGCGAAACAGCCTATGTTACCGCCACAGCCGATGCGAATTCCGTTTTTACCGGTTGGAGCGGAAACTGCAGCGGAACGGTGAGCCCATTTGAACTCATTATGAATAGGGACAAATCCTGTACCGCCACCTTTGCAGAGGCTCGAACCCTCACTATTACCACAAGCGGCACGGGCAGCGGTACAGTGGGCGGTGACGGGAAATATGCTCTTGGCTCAACCGCCACGGCAACAGCGGTCGCCGATTCCGGCTCAAAATTCACCGGATGGAGCGGAGACTGCACAGGCACATCCAGTCCCGTTAATGTGGTGATGGATGCAGACAAGGCCTGTAATGCCAACTTTGAGGTCGCGTGGTACCTCACCGTTAATACAAACGGCAGCGGTACCGGCACCGTCACTGGAGAAGGGTTATATGTTGACGGAGAAACGGCGTCGGTATCAGCTGTTCCCGATAGTAACTCGCTGTTCATCGGCTGGAGCGGTGATTGTTCAGGTACAACCAGTCCTGTGGATATTGTTATGAATGGTGCTAAAACCTGTACGGCTACGTTCATGTTGAAGAGGACTCTCTCTATTTCCACCAGCGGCACGGGAGACGGCAGCGTGACAGGTGCCGGAATTTATGCTGACGGAACCACCGCATCAGTGTCGGCTATTGCTGCGGATGGTTCAAAATTCATGGGATGGAGTGGTGACTGCACGGGTACAACCACCCCTGTCAGCGTCCTTATGGATGGTGACAAAACCTGCGATGCCAGGTTTGACGCTGGGTATTACAATCTCACGATTACCACCATCGGGGACGGCCATGGCACCGTGAACGGTGCAGGAACATACCCTGAAGGTTCAACAGTTACAGCTTCCGCAACAGCCGACAATGGTTCTGTTTTCGCCGGATGGGGTGGCGATTGCGGAACCGGCACCACCAACCCAATTTATATACTGTTAGATAGCAGCAAAAACTGCACGGCTTCATTCAGGCTGCCGATTCTCACAGTCACCTTCGGCGGCAACGGAACCGGCACTGTGACCAGTGATGACGGCCTTATCGTCTGTCCTGCCGGGAACTGTTCGCAAGAATACAATCTCACGGATCCTCCCGTCACCCTGACAGCGACGCCTGATGAGGGATCAATATTTACCGGCTGGGCTGGAAACGGCATAAACTGCCCAGGTACTGATCCATGCACAGTAAACATGGACTCGTACAGGGACATAACAGCGACATTCATGAACTCATTTAACTGGAACCTGTTCTTGCCCGCTATTACAAATAACAGATAGAAGAAGTATAACCCTGCTCTGATAGCGAAATTTTTTGACGAGAGGCAGTCGTGCGTCAAAAGAGTTCAAATGTAAGTGGTCAAAAATACCTGCTTGCGGCGAAATGGATCATCAGAGTGCCAGGGTGGGCCGGTCGCCCAGGACATGGAGCAACCAGGAAAAGCCGAACTTGAGAAGTTCCGCGTCATCGCGCTCAATGCGGCGGCGCTCGGCCCTGGCCATACGATACTTGCGCAGCAGATCGTGACGCGCGGCATAGGCCCTGAACCCGTCGACATTGTAGCAGACCATGAAGGCCAACTGTTGCCGGGGCCCGGCAGCGCCTTCGCCCTGCCAGGGATTGGTGGCGAAAAAGGCGTCCACCTCGGCCCAGAGATCATTCATGACGTTGAAGGCATGGAGCTGCTGGTCACGTTCCCACCGGCTCAGGGTAAACTCACCGTCCTCATCATGCCCCAGGCAGTATGCGTGGTGGGTCATGAAGTAATGTGCAGTGAGTCCACTCCGGTCACCCCTCTTTTCCACTGCCCGTTCAAGGGGATAGGTACGGCAGGCCGAGGGGCGGTCCCGGTACACCCGGCAACCCTTTTCGCCGAGAAAGGGGCAGGTACGCTCTGCATTGTCAGCCATGTTCAACATAACCGCCAGAAAAAAGGGATGACTGCCCCGGGCCAGGCGGGTATATGACCGCATGAACTCATCGGACGTTACTCCCAGAACATTTTTCAGCCGAAGCACATCGTAGGGATAGAGGAAGAGTTCAAGCTGCCTGCAGCAGCGGGTAAAGCAGGATACGCCGGCATGACAATGAAATCGGAAAGGATCATCACCAACCAGAGTTCGGCCTTCGGGAACAAGTTCAGCGGGGATGTGATCACGGCTCATCTTTTAACAAAAACTGCTCAAATGTATTTCAGGTACGACCGGCAGCCTGGATCGGCATGTCTGGGGTAACAGGTGCCGGACAAAAAAAAGCTGACATGACCGGGTCATGTCAGCTTTTCTTGCTACAGTATCAGGGAATATCACCTTATTCTTCGGCAGCATCTTCCTCGCCGCCGGCATCGTACTCGACCAGCTCAAGAATTGCCATGGGCGCAACATCGCCGGCCCTGGTACCGGTTCGTATGATCCTGGTATATCCACCCTGCCGGTCGGCATACTGAGGTTGTATCTCATCAAAGAGCTTGGCAACAATGTCCTTGCTCCGGATATAGGCCAGAGCCTGACGGCGGGCATGGAGATCTCCCCTCTTGGCCAGGGTAATCATCCTGTCCGCGACCCGGCGGGCCTCCTTGGCCTTGGGTACGGTGGTGACGATACGCTCATGCTCAAACAGAGAGGTAACCATGTTCCGCAGCATGGCCTTCCGGTGCGATGCCGTGCGGCCCAGTTTACGGCCGGACTTTCTATGTCTCATTGTTCTATCCTTAAATCCTGTTCGTTATACACAACTGAAGGGTTTACTATTTTTCTTCCGCCTGTTCTTCACGCTGATCCGGCGGCACCCAGCCTTCTATATCCATTCCCAGGCTCAAGTCATGCTCAGAAAGCAGTGCCCGTATCTCGTTCAATGACTTGCGGCCGAAGTTCTTGGTCTTGAGCATCTCGGCGTCGGTTTTCTGAACCAACTGCCCTATATACTGAATCCTGGCGTTCTTCAGACAGTTGGCGGAACGAACAGAGAGCTCAAGGTCATCCACGTCCTTATCCAGGAACGGTGGATACTCGTCACCTTCGTTGTCGGGTGGATCAACAATAACGGGCTCGGCAGCTTCCTCATCAAAGTTGATAAAAATGGTCATCTGCTCCTTGAGAATCTTGGCGGCATACGCCAGAGCATTTTCAGGGGTCACGCTGCCGTCAGTCTCAATTTCAATGGTCAGCCGATCATAGTCCGTCTGCTGGCCTATGCGGGCCTGGCTGACAACATACTGGATTTTTCGGATCGGCGAGAAGACCGAATCAATCGGAATAACACCTATGGGCTGATCATCTTTCTTGTTCTGCTCCGCCGGCCGGTACCCCTTGCCCCACTGCACTTCGAGCTCGGCTCGAAAAGACGTGTCACCGGTAATGGTGCAGATGGGAAGATCAGGGTTCATAACCTCGACATAGGCTCCGCCGTTGATATCCCCGGCTGTCACCAAGCCCTTTCCTTTTTTCTCGATGACAACGGTCTGGGAATCAGCGTGGTTCAGTTTCAAACGAACCTGCTTGAAATTCAGAATGATTTCCGCCAAATCCTCATGGATACCATCAATGGTGGTGAACTCATGCAGCGCATTGTCAACCTTGACCGAGGTAATCGCGGCGCCCCTGATTGAAGACAGCAGTATTCGACGCAGTGAATTGCCGATAGTGGCCGCGAAACCGCGCTCAAAAGGCTGGCAGACAAACTTGCCGTACTGGTCGGTACGGGTCTGCTTGTTCACCTCAATGCGCTCAGGTTTGATTAGATCGCGCCAGTTCTTGTAAAAGGGGATATCTTCCTGGATTTCCTGTGCCATGCTCTACCTGACCGTTAAAGTTACTTGGAGTACAATTCGATTATGAGCTGTTCCTGGATCGGCATAGTTATCTCTTCCCTGTCGGGAAGGGCTTTAACAGTACCCTGGAATTGAGGGGCATCCAGCTCAAGCCAGCTGGGTACGCCGCGTCGGGCAACACCTTCAAGGTTGTCAATTATCAGCTCGTTGGTCCGGCTCTTCTCTTTCAGGGTAATGACATCATTCACGGAAACCTGGAACGAGGGCACATTCACCTTGCGACCATTGACCAGAAAATGATTATGACGGACCAGCTGACGAGCCTGGTCACGGGACGAGGCAAATCCGAGCCGATAGACGGTGTTGTCAAGCCGACGTTCAAGCATCATGAGCAGATTCTCACCGGTAACTCCCCGGGCCCGCTCAGCCCGATGAAACAGGTTGCGAAACTGGTTCTCAAGCATGCCGTACATGAACTTGACCTTCTGCTTCTCCCGAAGCTGGACCGCGTAGTCGGATACCTTCCTGAACCTGTTCTGGCCATGCTGGCCGGGTGAATACGCGCGCCGCTCGAAAGAACACTTGTCAGAGTAACAGCGGTCACCCTTGAGAAACATTTTTAAATTTTCACGTCTGCACAGTCTGCAGGATGCTTCTGTATATCTGGCCAACTTAAACCTCCATGATTCGTCAGCTGCGCTTGTCCGTTTAGCGGCAACCTCTTGCCGCCCGGTGCTGCTTGAAAAAAATTAAACTCTTCTCCGCTTGGGCGGCTTGCACCCGTTATGTGGTATTGGAGTAACGTCACTGATCTTGCTCACCTCAAGTTCCGCCGTGGTCAACGCCCGGAGGGCGGCCTCACGACCGGGACCAGGCCCCTTGACCCGAACCTCGACCTTCCTGATTCCGTTTTCCTTGGCCTTGGCCACGGCATCGGCCAGAGCGTTCTGAGCGGCAAACGGTGTAGATTTGCGAGAGCCCTTGAAGCCGATGACCCCGGCACTTGACCAGGAAACAACATTGCCCTGGCGATCAGAGATCGTTACGATCGTGTTGTTGAACGTTGAGTATATAAAAATAATTCCCTCGGGAATATTTTTCTTTTCCCTGCGCTTGGACTTGGTGATTTTCTTCGGCTTAGCCATTTTTGCTCCGTTTGAATCTACTGCGTGACCGTCATCAGTCGCAGTTTAGTATACAGTACGTACTGGTTATTTCTTTTTCACGGCCGGGCCGCGGCGCGGACCCTTTCTGGTCCTGGCGTTGGTCTTGGTGCGCTGCCCGTGACAGGGCAGTCCCATCCGATGACGCCTGCCCCGGTAACAGCCCAGATCCGTCAGACGCTTGATATCCATGGAGACCTCGCGCCGCCGATCACCCTCAACCACGTAGTCGGCTTCGATAATCTTTCTGATCACGGTTGCCTCTTCAGCCCCCACGTCATCACTGTTCATCTGATACGGGAGGTCCGCCTTATCCAGTATCTCACGGGCGGAGGTCAGCCCAATTCCGTAAATATAGGTCAGGGCCCGGTCCAAATGCTTGTTTTTCGGTAAATCTATACCTGCTATACGTGCCAAAAGACTACTCCTTTCTCAAACTGATACCAGCGGGGATTATCCCTGACGCTGTTTATGTTTCTTATTCTTGCAAGTGATGCGCACAATACCCCTACGCTTGATCACCTTGCAGTCGCTGCACATTTTTTTTACTGATGACCGTACTTTCATGGCCGGACCTCCAGGGCATTCGCAGTCAATTTATTTTTTTCCGCCTTTGGAGCGGAATGTTACCCGTCCCCGGGTCAGATCATACGGTGAAAGTTCAACTGTTACCCGATCTCCAGGGAGTATCTTTATGTAATGCATCCGCATCTTTCCGGATATATGAGCCAGTACCTTGTGGCCGTTGTCCAGCTCAACACGGAACATCGCATTGGGCAACGGTTCAATGATAGTACCCTCTACTTCGATGGCCTCTTCTTTCGCCATATTTTCAAAACCTCAAAAAAAACGATCAGAACAAAGAGATAATATATATCTCTTCACAATTTTTTTTTCAACGTATATTTGTCGGTTTCGTAAAAAGTCACGAAACCGACGGTTACGCGCCGGCAATGTTTGTTGTATCAACGTGCCCCGCAAGGAACCAGCCGCCTTGAATCAGGCCTCTGTTTCCTCTAGCGCACTGAGAACAAGCGGTCCATCGGCGGTTGCGGCAACCGAATGTTCAAAATGTGCTGAAGGCGCGCCGTCAGCCGTCACCACCGTCCAGTTATCCTGCAGCACCTTCACCTTGTAGGTTCCGGCATTGACCATGGGCTCAATCGCCAGGACCATTCCCTCAACTATGCGGGGCGATGATTTCACCTTCTGCACGTAGTTGGGAACCTCCGGGCTCTCATGCAGGTCAGCGCCTATCCCGTGGCCGACAAACTGCCTGACAACGGAAAAGCCGTTTTTTTCCACATGCACCTGCACGCCCCTGGAGATATCGGATATCCGGTTACCCACCCGAACCTGCTGTACGGCGAGATCCAGTGATTCCCGCGTCACCCGCATCAGTTTTTCCTTCCGCCTGGAGACGGACCCCACCGGCAGGGTTACAGCGGCATCACCGTAAAAACCATTCAACCTGACACCGAAATCAACGCTGAGGATATCTCCCTCGCGCAAGACAACCTTGCGGGACGGAATCCCGTGCACCACCTGCTCATTAACTGAAACACACAGGCTGCCCGGGAACCCGCGATATCCTTTAAAGGCCGGCTCGCCGTCATGGTCCCGGCAATATTCCTCTGCCCACCGGTCAAGCTGCAGGGTATTGAGGCCAGGTCGGACCCGCTGCGCCAGCAGCTGCAGGACCCCCGCAACTATCTGGTTCGCCCTGTACATGACCTGAATCTCTTCAGGCGTCTTGACGGTTATGGCCTTTTCCTGGTCCGTCACGGCAGTATTGCTGCTTTATCAGCGACGCCCTTTTATCCGGCCTGACTTCAGAAATCCCTCGTAGTTACGCATGACCAGGTGTGACTCGATCTGGGAAATGGTGTCAATAGCCACACCAACAACAATGAGCAGTGCCGTACCACCGAAATAAAAGGGAATATTGAACTTGTTGATCAGCAGGGTCGGCATGACGCAAACCGCGCTGAGGTAAATCGCGCCGATGACCGTGAGCCTGGTCAGAACCTTGTCGATAAACTCAGATGTCCGTTTGCCCGGACGGATCCCCGGAACAAAGCCACCGTTTTTCTTCAGGTTCTCGGCCACGTCATCCGGCTTGAAGGTAACCGCCGTATAAAAGAAGCAGAAGAAAACTATAAAGCCGACAAACATGATGTAATAGTAAACAGTTCCCGGGGACAGGGCCGCGGACACCTGCTGAACCCAGTCGATCTGAATAAAGCTGCCTATGGTGGCAGGGAACATCATGATGGATGAGGCAAAGATCGGTGGAATAACGCCGGATATATTGATCTTCAGAGGTAAATGGCTGGACTGGCCGCCGTATACCTTGCGCCCGACCACGCGCTTGGCGTACTGAATGGGAATACGGCGCTGGGCCGTTTCAACAAAGATAATAAAGGCCACAACGGCAAACATCAGAACGAGCAGAACCGGGACAAAAAAGACCGCTATCTCGCCGGCCTGGATCAGCTGGATGGTATTACCCACGGCTGCCGGCATCCTGGCGACTATACCGGCAAAGATGATAAGAGAAATACCGTTGCCGATACCGCGCTCGGTCATCTGTTCTCCAAGCCACATGATAAAGGCGGTACCCGATGTCAGGGTCAGCATGGTCATCAGCTTGAACTGCAAACCGGTAACCAGGACAATGGCCTCACCGCCGGGTCCGGCCATGGATTCAAGGCCCGAGGCTATGAACATGCTCTGGATGATACTCAACCCCACCGTTCCGTAACGGGTGTACTGGGTAATCTTGCGCCGGCCGGCCTCGCCCTCCTTGGAGAGCTGTTCAAGCTGAGGCACAACCACGGTCATCAGCTGGATAATAATCGAGGCGCTGATATAGGGCATTATGCCAAGGGCAAAAATGGAAAAGTTCTCGAGCGCGCCGCCCGAGAACATATTGAACATGCCGAACAGGGTTCCGGCATTCTGCTGAAAGAAAGCGGCCAGTGCCTCGCCGTTGATGCCCGGGGTAGGTATCTGTACCCCCATCCTGTAGACCAGGAGCATCAGGAGGGTGAAGACAATCCGCTTGCGAAGTTCAGGTATTTTTGCCGCGTGGGCAAGGCCGCTCATAAGTTTATTCCTTTACCGATCCGCCGGCGGCTTCGATTTTAGTCCGGGCGCCTTTGCTCACCTTGTCAACATCCAACGTAATGGCCGTATTGATCTCACCGTTGGCCAGCACCTTGACGAACCTGTCAGTCTCCCGGATAAATCCCGCCTCAAGCAGGGCGGTCCGGTCAACGGTCGCGCCGCTCTCAAAGCTCTCCAGGTCACTCAGAGAGACAATGGCATATTCCTTCTTGAAAAGGTTGGTGAAGCCGCGCTTGGGCAGACGACGGTGCAACGGCATCTGGCCGCCCTCAAAGCCCGGGTTGCGGCTGTAGCCGGAGCGGGAGCGTGCGCCCTTATGTCCACGTGTCGCAGTCTTGCCGCGGCCGCTGCCGGGGCCACGCGCGACACGCTTCTTGTTGCGGCGGGACCCTTTTGCCGGTGACAGATTATTGAGCGTAAGCATGGTTATTCCTCCACCCGGACCAGATGCCGGACCTTGTTGACCATCCCCAGCAGTTCGGGGGTCTTTTTCCTGGTCACGGTCTTGTTCATTTTTGTCAGCCCCAGCCCGACCAGGGTCGCCCTGATCTTTCCGGTGCTGCCGATACCGCTTTTAACCTGGGTAATCTTTATAGTTTCACTCATTGTTCAACCTGTATGGTGTCTACGTTTACTGGAGTTCTCAGGCAACCATTTCTTCGACCTTGAGGCCGCGCAGCCTGGCAATATCTTCGGCCGAACGAAGCCTCCGGAGCCCGTCGATCGTCGCCTTGACCAGATTGTGAGGATTGTTTGAGCCGAGGCACTTGGTCAGTATGTTCTGAACTCCGGCCGCCTCAAGCACGGCGCGCACAGCCCCGCCGGCAATGACTCCGGTACCGTCTGAGGCGGGCTTGAGCATGACCTTGCCCGACTTGAATTTGCCCTCAATATCGTGCGGAATGGACACATCGGTCAACTTGACCGGCTGCATGTCCTTTTTGGCCCGCTCTACACCCTTGCGGATTGCCTCGGGCACCTGGTTGGCCTTGCCCAGTCCATAACCGACCCGGCCGTTCCCGTCTCCGACGACCACTATCGCGCTGAAACTGAAACGGCGACCGCCCTTCACAACCTTGGCTACCCGGTTGATATAAACGATCTTCTCAATTAATTCTTCCTGGTTGCCGTCTTTAGCCCGTTTGTAATCAGCCAAGAAACACCCCCGTCATTTGAATATTAAACGTAAATAGTATTTTTTAACGTAAAACCGTCGATTTCGTAAAACATGATAACGTCGACGGATCAGTGCTGCAAGTCCTTGATCTTTTGTTAAGCCACCAGTGCAGGTAACTTTGCACGGATGCATCAGAATTCAAGACCAGCTTCGCGCGCCCCGTCAGACAGGGCCTTGACCCGGCCGTGGTACAGGTTGCCGCCCCGGTCAAAAATAACCCGGGTTATACCGGCATCTCTGGCCTTCCGCGCGACAAGCTCCCCGACCTTTTTGGCCTGGGCGATCTTACCCTTTTCATCGGGGCCGTCAAACTCCTTGTCCCTGCTCGACATGGCTACCAGAGTCGCGTGCCTGGTGTCATCGATAATCTGAACGTAAATATGCCGATTACTGCGAAAAACCCGCATCCTTGGCTTCTCCGGAGTCCCGATACATCTTTTCCGGATACGCTTGATACGTTTTTTACGGGCAACTAATTTGGGACTTGTCTTTGCCATGCTACAACCATAATTATTGAAATTAAAGATCCTGATCCCGCCCCGGACCACTCACAAGTGGAGGTCGTGTACGCGGGAGCTGCTCTGCTGTCTTGTGTCTCCGGAGATCAGGCCGCTGCCGCTCCGGACTTGCCGACCTTGCGGACAATATGTTCATCCTCGTAACGAATGCCCTTGCCCTTGTACGGCTCGGGTTTGCGAATCTGGCGAATCCTGGCGGCAGTCAGACCAAGCAGTTCCTTGTCAATACCACCAAGGGTTATGAGATTATTCTTTTCAACCTCCGCAACAATCCCCTCGGGCAGAGAAAACTCGACAGGATTGGAATAGCCGACGCTCAGGACCAGCTTCTTCTTGTCCGCCTTGACGCGATAGCCGACGCCTTCGACAATGAGTTTTTTCTCAAACCCCTTGTCCACGCCGATAATCATATTATTTACCAGGGTACGGGTCAATCCCCAGAAGGCCATAACTCTCTTGCTGGTACCCTTGGGTGAGACGATCAACTGGTCGCCTTCCTGCCTGATTTCGATTTCCGGGCGGATATCACGCTCAAGTTTTCCTTTGGAGCCGGTAACCGTTACATGGGTACCTTTTATCTGAACCTTGACCCCACTGGGAACAGGGATAGGCAGTTTACCGATTCTGGACATCTTATTTTCCTCTCGTCAAACCAATCTTTTTACCAGACCTCGCACAGCAGCTCGCCACCGATATTCAGGCGACGCGCCTCGCGATCGGTGATCACGCCGCGGGAGGTCGTGAGAATAGCAATGCCAAGTCCGCTCATCACCCTGGGAATGCGGTCCGCCTTCTTGTATTGACGAAGACCCGGCTTGCTGACGCGACGCAGACCGGTAATGACTCTTTCATTATTAGGCCCGTACTTCAGGTCAATTTTCAGAACACCCTGAACACCTTCACCCAGGATATGATAATCGTTGATGTAGCCTTCCTGCTTCAGGACCCTGGCGACGTTGACCTTGATCTTTGACAACGGCATTTCCACAGACTCGTACTGAGCCATGACGCCGTTCCTGATTCTTGTCAGCATATCCGCAAGCGGATCACTCATAGACATATCTTCACCATACCATCAAATAATAAACGCGATGTCTGTCATCGCCGACACGACATCATGAACAATGTTTCTACCAGCTTGACTTGGTCACCCCGGTAATCTCTCCCTGGGAAGCCAGCTTCCGAAAGCACAACCTGCAGATGCCAAATTTTCTGATAAAGGCTCTGGGCCGGCCGCACATGGGGCAGCGGTTATACTGTCGCACCTTGAACTTCGGCTTACGCTTGGCCTTGGCAATGAGTGATTTTTTTGCCACTGCTTCCTCCTGAATAATTCAATGCATTACTGGGCCGATCCAAACGGGCCCGGGTTATTTCTTCTTAAATGGCATACCCAGCTCTTTGAGCAGGCTCAGTGCCACGTCATCGGTTTTTGCGGTGGTTACAATCGTTATGTTCAAACCGCGAATCTTATCGATCTTGTCGTAATCAACCTCGGGAAAAATGATATGCTCCCTGATCCCGAGGGAGTAATTGCCGCGCCCGTCAAACCCCTTGGGAGAGATGCCGCGAAAGTCTCGAACCCGGGGCAGGGCGATATTGATCAGTCGCGACAGGAAATGATACATCCTGTCACCGCGCAGGGTGACCCGGCAGCCGATGGGCATCCCCTCACGGAGCTTAAACCCGGCAATGGACTTCTTGGCCCTGGTCACCACGGCCTTCTGACCGGCAATCAGGGTCAACTCATTGGCAGCGCCCTCAACAACCTTGGGATTCTGTACCGCCTCACCGAGCCCCATGTTCAGGACAATCTTCTCAATCCGGGGGATCTCCATGGTGTTTTTGAAGCCGCAGGATTCCTGCAACCGGGGTCTGCATGTGTTCGCGTAATATTCTTTCAGGGGTTCCATGTTATACTCCAGACATACACTGTCTTACTTCTTGGCTGTTTCAATAGTTGCGCTGCAGTTCTTGCAGACCCGTACCTTGGTGCCGTCTTCAAGCTGTTTCCTGCCGATCCGAACGGTCTTGGTACACTCAGGGCAGATCAGCATCAGGTTGGAAATGTGGATAAACGCTTCCTTCTCGATAATCTGGCCGGGCTGGGTCGCGTCGGTCGGCTTCATGTGACGCTTGATCATGTTGATCCGCTCCACAACGGCCCTGTTTTTCCGTCGGTCTATCTGCAGGATCTTGCCGACCCGGCCCTTATCCTTCCCGGTGATCACTTCCACCTGGTCATTCACACGTAAGTTGGTGTTCCCTTGCCGCATTGTTTCTACCTCGTCTCTCTAACGAACGACTCTCATGCACCTCCCATGGGATTGTGCCTAGAGTACCTCCGGTGCAAGTGAAATTATTTTCATGAATCCCAGTGAGCGCAGCTCCCGGGCTACAGGTCCGAATATTAGGGTTCCTATGGGCTCGCCGGTGCTGGAGAGCAGGACAGCCGCGTTATCGTCAAAGCGCACGGTAGTGTCCTCGGGCCGCCTGATCTCCTTGCTGGTCCTGACCACTACCGCATCAAGGACATCACCCTTCTTGACCTTGGCGTGGGGGATAGCTTCCTTGACGGTTACCACGATGACGTCACCGATTCCGGCATACCTCTTGCGGGTGCCGCCAAGGACCCTGATACAGAGTACCTTTTTGGCGCCGGAGTTATCGGCAACATTGAGTATTGTTTCTGTTTGTATCATAATTTCACCTGAAAACTTGCTGTTGAGAAGCTATCCTTCCCGGCTGTCCGAACCCGTGCGTGCCATCAGGCAACGTGCTGAACAATATCAAGGACGCGCCACCGCTTGTTCTTGCTCAGGGGACGGCATTCCTCAATAATGACGATATCGCCGACCTTGCATTCGTTGGCGGGATCGTGGGCCATATACTTGATCCGTTTGCGAATATACTTGCCGTAGAGCTTATGACGTACTTTCCGCTCAACGATCACCACAACACTTTTGTCCATGCTGTTGCTGATGACGGCCCCCTGGCGCGTCTTTCTTGTCTTACTCGTGTCGCTCATGCTTTCCAGTCCAGTCGATAATTAACGTTTTGGCGGCTCAATCAGGCTCGAGCCTGTTCATTCAGGATTGTCTTCACCCGTGCAATTTCTTTACGAAGCCGGGTCAGGCGGGCCGGATTTTCCAGCCGACGTATACCGTGCTGGAACTTCAGTTTAAAATAATCCTCACGCAGGTCCTGTTCCTTTTTGGTCAGTTCCTCGGTGCTCAGATTACGCAGTTCTTGTACCTTCATATCCTCGAGTTCCTTTAAATCACTTTTGTGGCAAACGGCAGCTTGTAGCCGGCGAGCTTCAATGCTTCCATGGCAAGCTCTTCAGGTACGCCGCTCAACTCATAGAGAACCTTGCCGGGCTTGATAACGGCAACCCAGTACTCCGGACTGCCCTTCCCCTTTCCCATCCGGGTCTCGGCCGGCTTTTTGGTGATAGGCTTGTCAGGAAAAACCCGGATCCACATCTTGCCGCCACGCTTGACCTTCCTGTTGATGGCAACCCGGGCGGCCTCAATGTGGGCTGAGGTCATCCGACCGCACTCAACCGCCTTCAGGGCATAATCACCAAAACTGATATCAGATCCGCGCAGCGCCGTGCCACGCATGCGACCTTTAAACTTCTTTCTGAATTTTACCTTTCGCGGTGCTAACATTATCTACAACTCCCTCTGGAGATGGTTTATCATGCGGGGCGAATCCGCAAACCGGCCGTCACGCCCTCTACAGTGCCAATTCCGCCAGTTCGGCATCATCGAGCACTTCACCTTTAAATATCCAGACCTTCACGCCGATGACTCCGTAGGTAGTCTTGGCCTCGGCCGTGCCGTAATCAATCTCTGCCCGCAGGGTATGCAGAGGCACCCGGCCTTCCTTGAACCACTCGGTCCGGGACATCTCAGCGCCGCCCAGTCGACCGGCACAGGAAACCTTGATGCCCTGGACACCGAAACGAAGCGCCGAGTTGATAGACTTCTTCATGGCTCTGCGAAAGGCAATACGTCGTTCAAGCTGCATGGCAATATTTTCAGCAACCAGCTGGGCGTCAGCCTCGGGACGACGAACTTCCTGAATGTCAATCATGCATTCACGGCCGAATTTGCGCTCGATATCCGCCTTAAGGGTCTCAATTTCAGCGCCTTTCTTGCCGATAACAATTCCGGGGCGGGCGGTGTAAATCCGTATCCTGATCTTCTCGCCGGTTCGTTCAATAACGATCCGGGACACACCGGCATGGTAGAGGCGTTTTTTGAGATACTTCCGGATCTCCTGATCTTCATACAGGTTGCGGGCGTAATCCTTGCCGGCATACCAAATTGATTCCCATGTGCGGGTAATATTGAGCCGCAGTCCAACGGGATTTACTTTCTGACCCAAGGTTTTCCTCCGTTCCTACTCACAGTTGATGACAGTTCCAGTTCAGCTACTCGGTCTTTCTAAGCCTCATCCACCACGACGGTGATGTGACTGGTTCGTTTTAATATTCTGGTGGCCCGGCCCATGGCCCTCGGCCGAAAGCGTTTCAGCATCGGACCGCCGTTGATCTGTATGGACTTGACATACAGAGTGTCAACATCAACCTTTTCAGTCTGTACAGCGTTGGCTACAGCGGACTCGATAACCTTGCGCAGAATCCGTGCTCCTTTCTTGGGCATGAATTTCAAGGTAGTGATGGCACTGTCCACATCCATCCCGCGTACAACGTCGGCGACAAGCCTGGCTTTCTGCGGCGAAATCCGTATATATTTGGCGACGGCCCTTGTTTCCATCGTTCTTCTCCTGGTTGGTTACTTCAAATAAAACTGCCTCATCACAAGGCGAAAACACTCGCTGAACACTCTGTTAAATCTAAATGTATGACTTTCCCGCGTCGGCTTCTATTCTTTTTACGATAGATACCGACGACAACTCGGGGGCTGACCGGTATCAGCGCTTGCCTTTCCTGTCCGACGCGTGGCCGTAATAGGTCCTGGTCGGGGAAAACTCCCCAAGCTTATGACCGACCATGTTTTCTGAGACATAGACGGGTATGAACTTCCTGCCGTTATGGACCGCAAAGGTAAGCCCAACCATATCCGGAGTAATATCAGAACGGCGTGACCATGTTTTAATGACCTTGTGCGATCCGGACTCCTGGGCCTGCCTCACCTTTTTGGCGAGATGATCGTCAACAAAAGGGCCTTTTTTGACTGAACGGGGCATGTGTCTGTTCTCCTGAGATTACTTCTTGCGTTTAGTAACAATATCACGATCAGATGCTTTCCGGCGCCTGGTCTTGTACCCCTTGGTGGGAACACCCCAGGGCGTACAGGGATGGCGGCCACCGGAGCTTTTGCCCTCTCCGCCACCCATGGGATGATCAACAGGATTCATGGCAACACCACGCACATGGGGCCTCCTGCCCTTCCAGCGATTCCGGCCGGCCTTGCCGAGTTTATTGCTGCCGTGCTCACTGTTGCCTACCTGACCTATACAGGCGCGGCACTCCCTGTTGAACCGCCTGACCTCTCCTGACGGAAGTTTGACAAGGACATACTTCCCCTCCTTGGCCATAAGCTGGGCTGCGGCTCCGGCACTGCGTACCATCTGCGCTCCCTTGCCGATCTTCATCTCCACGTTGTGTATGATGGTACCAAGGGGGATATTGAACATGGGCATGCAGTTGCCCGGCTTGATATCTATATCGTCACCCGACATAACCTGGTCACCGACCGACAGTCCGGCCGGAGCGAGGATGTAACTTTTCTCACCGTCCATATAGGAGAGCAACGCTATGTTGGCGGAACGGTTCGGGTCATACTCGATGGCAACAACCCTGGCCGGAACACCGGTTTTGTTGCGCTTCCAGTCAATTACACGGTATTTTCTCTTGTGGCCCCCGCCGATATGGCGGGCGGTGATACGGCCGTAGGAGTTCCGGCCTCCTGACTTTTTCAACGGCCTGAGAAGACTTTTCTCAGGAGCTTTATTCGAAATATCAGGCTGCAGCACAGTTACGTGGTGCCGTTTTCCTGGTGATGTCGGTTTATGGGTTTTAATTGCCATTGTTTTTCCCGTTACCTAACCTTGAAATTATCTGCTGTCTCAACCTTTCCTGATCCGCTGTATTTTTACAACTCGTCCAGGAAGTTGATCTCACCCTCAGACAGGGTTATGTACGCCTTTTTCCAGTCACTGGTCCGGCCCACGGATTTGAGACCTACTCTTCTCTTTTTGCCCAGAACCTTTGCGGTCCTGACCCGGGCGACCTTCACGTCAAAAAGCTCTTCAACAGCCCTTTTAATCTCTATTTTATTGGCCCGCGGATCTACCTTGAAAACAACAGTTCCCTGATATTCCTGGAGCAGATTGCTATTCTCGGTCAGACAGGGGCTCTTTAATACACTGTACAGGTTTTTCATACCATCAACCTCTCTTCAAGCTGCGCAAGCGTGGATTGCTCAAGCATCAGCTTGGGATACTTGAGGATATCATAGACATTCAACCCTGCCGTGGGCAGGACCTTGTACCCGACCGCGTTCCTTGCCGACAGGCTGACCGTCTTGTTTTCAGCGGCGGTCACAACCAGGCACCTGTCAAACTCAAACGTGTCCATGACCCTGATAAAGTCCCTGGTCTTGATCTCCGACATCTTGAACTCGTCCAGAATAACAAGGTTCCCTTCGCTGTAGCGCGCGCTGAGCGCCATCCGCAATGCCAGGCGGCGGACCTTTTTGGGCAGTTTATAGCTGTAATCGCGGGGCTTGGGGCCAAACGCGGTGCCGCCGCCACGCCATATAGGTGAATTTTTAGATCCGGCACGGGCCCGGCCCGTTCCCTTCTGACGCCAAGGTTTGGCGCCGCCGCCGCGAACCTCTCCACGAGTCTTGGTGGAGGCTGTGCCGCGTCGCCTGTTTGCGCGCTGCATGCACACAACCTCGTGCAATATTCCCGGCTGCACTTCAACGGCGAAAAGCCCGTCTGTCAACTCAATGTCTCCGACCTTTTCAGCGGAGGTATTTACTACATCACACACTGCCATTTGCTTCTCCTGAAACAGGCGTTATTATCCCTTGGTAAATATCTTAACCAGGCCATTCCTGGCCCCAGGCACCGCACCCTGTACCAGCAGGATGTTTTCATCTTTCCGGATATCGATAACCTTCAGGTTCTTCTGTGTTATCAGTGCATTTCCCATCCGGCCGGGCAGTTTCTTGCCCTTGATGACCTTGCCGGGCCAGGCGCTGCAGCCAATGGAACCGGGCGCGCGGTGAAACTTGGAACCATGGGTTGCCCGGCCGCCCCGGAATCCATGGCGTTTGACTACACCCTGGAAGCCACGGCCCTTGGACTTTCCTGAAATATCAACCTTGGCACCGATCTCCAGAATATCCTGAACCGTCAGCTGCTGGCCCAGCTCGTATGAATCAGGATCTTTGACCCGGAACTCGCTCACGTGATAAAATCCCTTGTCACCGGACCGTTTGAAATGTCCGGCCTCGGGCCTGGACATCCGCGAGGCTTTCTTCTCAAGAAAACCAACCTGGATGGCATTGTATCCTTCGCCGTCCACCGTCTTTTTCTGCAGCACGGTACAGGGCCCTGCCTCAATGACTGTCACCGGTATGGAACGGCCAATATCATTATACACCCGGGTCATTCCAAGTTTGCGACCCAGTATTCCAATTGTTTTCGGCATCTGTCTACCTGTCCAATAAAAAATTACAGTTCGGATACTTCCGTTCTTTACGGGAGCTTGATTTCAACGTCCACCCCGGCAGACAGCTCAAGTTTCATCAGAGAATCGATGGTCTGCTGTGTCGGTTCCAGTATGTCGAGAAGCCGACGGTGAGTCCGCATTTCAAACTGTTCCCTGGATTTTTTATCAACGTGAGGAGAACGCAATACCGTGTACTTATTGATGCTCGTGGGTAACGGGATGGGGCCGGCTACCGTGGCACCTGTACGGCGTGCCGTTTCTACAATCTCACGTGTCGACTGATCAAGCAGCTTATGGTCGTATGCCTTCAGCCTGATACGTATCTTGTCTGTGGGGATCATTGCGTCTGTTTCCTCTTACTCGATAATTTCAGTAACGACCCCGGCGCCGACCGTACGGCCGCCCTCGCGGATTGCAAAACGAAGTCCCTCTTCCATCGCAATCGGCGTGATCAGTTCGCCTGTTATATGCACGTTGTCACCGGGCATCACCATCT
>JAJRTB010000119.1 GCA_024278495.1 Deltaproteobacteria bacterium | reverse complement strand
GTGCCCCGGTAGCGGTTGAAGCTGTCGAAAAACCGCCTCCGGCTTCACCTGGAGATGACAGGAGCCGGAAGAGCTGCCCCGCTGATTTGAGTTCCATGTCCATGATGGACCTGTTCCGGCAGGAGGCCGAGATGCATTGCGCCACCCTGACGGAAAATCTCCTGCTCCTTGAACAGAACCCTGCCGATGGCGACGCCCTGGCCGCGCTCATGCGGGCGGCGCACTCCATCAAGGGGGCGGCCCGGGTTATCAATCTTGGGGTCATTGTCGGCCTGGCCCATGCCATGGAGGATGTCTTTGTCGCGGCCCAGGAGAACAGAATTGTTATCCGGCAGGAAGATATTGACGAACTGCTCAAGGGAACGGATATTTTTGAGGAGATTGGCGCTACGGCAGACGAACAGCTGGCAGAGTGGTTTGCGGCCCGGGAAGAGACCATACTGGGCCTGGAGCTGGTGTACCGGAGTCTGGCTGCCGGAGAGGTGCCTGAACTTTCAGGCCGGCAGGCGGCAGGGCGTGAAAAGGATGCCGGTACGGCAGAATCGGAAGAAGTGCAGGGAAAAACAGTACCGGTTACCGGGAAAATCGCACCGCCGAGGGAGCAAAAGCCGGTCGTCGGCCGGACAGAGTCACAGGGTGACGGATCCGCCAAAACGGCTGACCGCTCCCTGCGGGTTTCTGCCGAGGGCATGAACCGGCTGATGGGTTTTGCCGGTGAGGTTCAGGTGGAGTCCCGGTGGCTGCCTGATTTTGCCAAAAAGATTCTTCAACTCAAGCGCAGGCAGGATGAGCTGTATCGTCTGCTGGTGGAACTGGGTGAAACGCTCGACCTGTACGACACGGAGCAGAAGACCGGCAACAGCTTTCAGAATATTCTCGCCCGGTTTGGCCTGTGCTCGAACATGGTTCAGGACCTGCTGGTCGAGGCCGAGGATCATGGCCGGCGGTCCACCGAGATCTCCCATCATCTGTACAGGGAAGTTCTGGCAAACCGGATGCGGCCTTTTTTGGACGGGGTCCGTCATTTTCCCCGCATGGTGCGTGATCTGGCCAGGGAGCTGGGAAAAAAGGTCAGCTTCAGGATTGTTGGCGAGGAAACCCTGGTGGACAGGGATATTCTGGACAAGATCGAGGCGCCTCTGAACCATCTTGTCAGAAACGCTGTTGACCATGGGGTTGAAGCTCCGGAGCAAAGACGCGGCGCCGGTAAGCCGGAAAGGGCCACGATTACCCTTGAAGCCCGTCACAGCGCCGGTATGCTCAGTATAGTCGTCAGTGACGACGGCCGGGGCATTGACATTGAGGAGTTGCGCCGGACCGTGATCGCCCGAAAGATGATTACCGAGGAAGCGGCCCGGCAGTTGCGGGAGGCCGAGTTGCTGGAGTTCCTGTTTCTTCCCAACTTCAGTACCCGTGAAGCGGTGAGCGCGGTGTCCGGCCGGGGCGTCGGGCTCGATGTGGTGCACAGCGCCGTGCACGAGGTGCGGGGCATTATCCGGACCAGTACGGAACTCGGCAAGGGGACCACTTTTGAACTGCAGCTTCCCCTGACGTTGTCGGTCATGCGTTCCCTGCTTGTGGAGATCTGTGGTGAGGCCTACGCCTTCCCGCTGGTTGCCATTGACCATGTTCTGGCCCTTGAGGACGAGGTCAGGGAGATTGAGGGGCGCCAGTATGTCACCTTCGGCCAGGAACGGATCGGGCTGGTTTCGGCCTGTCAGGTTCTGGGCAAGCAGGAGACGCGTGACGAAGGGCAGGAAGAACTGCTCGTTTTGATTATCAGTGACCGCTATAACCGCTACGGTCTGATTGTTGACGGCTTCCTGGAGATCCGCGACCTGGTGGTTCAGCCCCTTGACCGGCGGCTGCAAAAGGTCCGGGATATCAGTTCCGTTGCCATTCTCGAAGACGGTACCCCGGTCCTGATTGTGGATGTGGAGGACATGGTTCGCTCCATTGACGCCCTGATTTCCGGCAACAGGCTGCGCCGCATCGGCGGCGCTGAGGAACAGGAGAACCGGCAGCGTCAGAAGCGTATTCTGGTGGTGGACGATTCTATAACCGTGCGCGAGGTTGAGCGCAAGATGCTGTCAGCCCGGGGGTATGAAGTGCGGACCGCGGTGGACGGGGTGGACGGCTGGAATATCCTTCGCAGCGAAGATTTTGATCTGATCGTTACCGACGTTGATATGCCGCGGATGGATGGAATAGAGCTGGTCTCGCTCATCCGCGCGGACGAGCGGTATGGAAACCTGCCTGTTGTCATTGTCTCCTATAAGGACCGGGAAGAGGATCGGAACCGGGGGCTTGAGGCCGGGGCTGATTATTACCTGACCAAGGGCAGTTTTCAGGATGAAACCCTGGTGAGCACGGTCGAGGAACTGATCGGGCCGTCTCTGGAAACTGGATGATTTCCCTGCAACCGTACCCTGCAACAGGGTACCGGCGTTACATTCAGCGAGGTCTTTTTGAAAATAGCAATAGTCAACGATATGCCCCTGGCTCTGGAAACCCTGCGCCGGGTGGTGGTGTCTGATGAACGGCACCAGGTAATCTGGATGGCGGAGGACGGCAAGGCCGCCGTGGAAAACTGCGCCCGGCAGGCCCCGGATCTTATTCTGATGGACCTGATCATGCCGGTTATGGACGGGGTGGAGGCCACCCGCAGGATCATGCGGCTTTCCCCCTGTCCCATTCTGGTGGTGACGGCGACCGTCACCGGCAACAGCGCCATGGTGTTCGAAGCCATGGGCGCGGGCGCTCTTGACGCGGTTGCCACCCCGGTTCTGGGCGGCGAGGTCGGCCGGGGTGAAGAACTGCTCCGTAAGATCGAACGCATCGGCAAGATAACCGGCGCCCTGAGCAGCTCACCCGCGGCCTGTGCAACGAAAAAAAAGGTGACTGGTGCACATGCGCGCGAAACCGGTCCCTGCCTGCTGGTAATCGGCAGTTCAACAGGCGGGCCCCAGGCCCTGCTTGAGATTTTGCGGAATTTTCCTGTTGAATTTTCCGCGTCTATAGTACTGGTACAGCATATGGATGAACAGTTCACCGGGGGGCTGGCCGACTGGTTTGCCGCTCAACTGCGTCTTCCGGTGCGGGTGTTGCGCGAAGGAGACCGTCCCCGGCCGGGACAGGTGCTTATTCCTTCAACAAATAATCACGCGGTTATGCGCAAGGGTGGAACCCTTGGCTATTCGCCCCACCCGAAAAATAATTACTACCACCCTTCGGTTGATGTGTTTTTTCACAGCGTGGCCCGGTATTGGCCCGGCAAGTGCATTGGCGTGATCCTGACCGGCATGGGGCGGGACGGGGCCGAAGGGTTGCTGGCGCTGCGCCGGGCCGGTCACTTCACAATTGCTCAGGACCGGGAGAGTTCGGTTGTCTTCGGTATGCCCGGGGCCGCCATTGAGCTGGGCGCTCCCGCGGAAGTCTTGCCGGCGGGTGATATAGGCCCGAGAATCAATATGTATCTGGCCGGGAAAAAACAGGAAAAAAAGTAAGCGGTCACAGGGCACCTCGCTTTTGAACGATCAGTCCGGCTTGCGTAGCAATCAGTACGCTGCGCCGAACTGCTTGTCCAAAATCAAGGCACCCTGTAACCACTTACAATGTAGCGGTTTTTTAGATATTTTCATTTTACCCCGTGACTGGTTACGAAAAACAGGAGTGACGGAAGAGCCGATGAAAGAGAATCAGAACGATGCGGACGCGGTTCAGCGCTACCGGATCAGCGTGTTTCTGGTCGACGATCAGCCCATGATCGCCGAAGCAGTCAGGCGGGCCTTGGCTTCAGAGGACCTGGATTTCCATTATTGCCGGGATCCGACCGAGGCGGTACGGGTGGCAACAGAGCTGGCGCCTACCGTTATCCTCCAGGATCTTGTTATGCCGGAGATCGACGGCCTGACAATGCTCAAGTTCTACCGGGCGTCCCCGTCCCTGGCCCAGGTGCCGATCATTGTCATGTCCACCAAGGAGGAGCCGGAAATCAAGAGCCAGGCATTTGAGCTTGGCGCCAATGACTACCTGGTCAAGCTGCCGGACAAGGTGGAGCTGATTGCCCGGATCCGGTATCATTCGCAGTCCTATATCAACATGAAGGAACGCGACGAGGCGTTTAAGGCCCTTGAAAAGAGCAAACATGAACTGGCCCGGGCCAACGAAATTCTCAAGAAGCTTTCGTCCCTCGACGGCCTGACGGGTATCCCCAACCGCAGGAGGTTTGACGAGGTTCTCGGGCAGGAGTGGCAAAGAGCCGTGCGGCATTCCACCTCCATTTCCCTGGTTATGCTGGATATTGATTTTTTCAAACTGTTTAACGATACCTATGGCCACCAGGGGGGGGACGACTGCCTGAAGCGAGTCGCCGAACTCATCAGCGGCGCCGCCCAGCGGGAAACAGACATGATAGCCCGGTACGGCGGGGAAGAGTTTGCCGCCATCCTGCCGGAAACCGGGACTAACGGAGCATACCAGGTGGCCGAGGCCATGCGGCTCAGCGTGGCTCGCGCACAAATCCCGCATTCCAGTTCAAAGGTGGCGGACCATGTGACCGTCAGCGTCGGAGTGGCTACCTGGGTGCCTGAGCAGGGCTCAACTCCTGACAGGCTTGTCTCGGCAGCCGACAAGGCTTTGTACAAGGCCAAGGCCGGGGGACGCAACCAGGTCTGCAGCCTGGGCCTGCAGGTGGAATAGGCAGGCCCGGCCCCTGTTTTCCCCTGCCGGGGAACCTGCCCGAAAGTATGTTGATTTGTCATGGTGCCCGGCGAATGGTACCGTCGCTTTTGCGACGCCATCATACGTGATTGTTCTCAGATCCGGGCCGCTGAACGGATGATTGTATGGCTAATATCCTGATTATAGACGATGACGCCCTGTTGTGCGAATCACTGGAGGATCTTCTGGCCAGACAGGGACACAGGGCAACCTCTGTCAACTCCATTTCGGCGGCGCGCATAAAATGCCGGGAAGAGGAATATGACATCGTCTTCCTGGACGTGCGTCTGCCTGACGGAGACGGTCTGACCATTATTCCGGAGCTGAAAAAGACGACGTTTGATCCCGAGATTATCATTATCACCGGTCAGGGAGATCGCGATGGCGTGGAAATTGCCATCAAGAGCGGCGCCTGGTGTTACCTGGAAAAAACGTCCATTACCAGGGAACTGACCCTGCCGCTGATCCGGGCGCTTGAGTATCGCGAAGAGAAAAAACGCAGGACTCCCTCTGTACTGATCCAGCGGGACCAGATTGTCGGCAGCAGCCCCCGGCTCACCAGGTGTCTTGAATTGCTTGCGGATGCGGCCGGCAGTGATGTGAATGCTCTGATAACCGGCGAAACCGGTACCGGCAAGGAAATTTTTGCTCACACCATTCACCGGAACAGTTCCCGGGTCCATTCCGGGGGATTTGTGGTGGTCGACTGCGCATCCCTGACGGAAACGCTTGTGGAAAGTATCCTGTTCGGCCATGTCAGGGGCGCCTTCTCCGGGGCCGAAATGACAAGGGATGGTCTTGTGCTCCAGGCGAACAGGGGAACCTTGTTTCTCGACGAGGTGGGTGAGCTGCCGCTGAATATTCAGAAATCATTTTTACGGGTTCTGCAGGAACGTACCTTCCGGCCTGTGGGAGATTCAACGGAGAAAAAGAGTGATTTTCGTCTGATTGCGGCGACGAACAGGGATCTGGATGGTATGGCCCGGCGTGGTAAATTTCGCAAGGACCTCCTCTACCGCTTGCGCTCCCTGGTCATCGAGCTTCCCCCCCTGCGGGAACGTGGTGAAGATATTCTGGAGCTGGCCCGCTATTATGTCAATGTTCTCTGTTTGAAGTACGGCCGTCAACAGAAGGAGTTTTCACCCGAGTTCATTGAGGCCCTGAACAGCTACGGCTGGCCAGGGAATATCAGAGAGCTGTTTCATGCCCTGGACCGGGCTTTTGCGACGGCCGTTGACAGCACCACGTTGCATACCAGTCATCTGCCGGAGGGGATACGGATTGACCTGGCCCGATCAAGCATTTCCAGGAACAGGTGGCGGGCCCGGGAAGCCCGGAAAATAACACCTGAGCCCTTGCCGAGCTGGAAACAATACAGGGAGCAGGCAGAGTACGAGTATCTGCGCAGGCTTGTTGAGGAAACCGGTTTTGACGTGGCAAGCGCCTGCCGGACTTCCGGGTTGTCCCGCGCTCGTCTGTACCAACTGTTTCGTAAATACGGTCTGCAGAATGATTGTGGGGTGCGCAAAAAGTCACGAAACCGACGGGACAGCGTTGTAACCCGTTGATTTGTCGTGGTGCCCGGCTGGTGTTTATAGGTTTTTGCGATGTCGTCAATGGTTCCGGTCGACAATCTTTTTTCCAGGTTTCATTGAGTTGTGCGTATGCGGATCGTAAAGAAAAAGATCGTGGACGGAATATCCCGGGACGCCTGCATCGACAATTCCGGCAAATGCTTTCTGGTCTTTGCTCTTGCCTGGTCTCTGGCTATGGCTTTCCTGCTTGGCTGGGGCCTGTGGCCTGAATTGTCCGGGGCGCATGGTCGTGGTTTGACGGAGTCCCAGGTTCATTTCTGGCGATGGGCCGTAAGTCTGGGTGTGATCTGGTTGTTTGTCCTCTTTTGTACCAACCTGGCAATCAGAAAGGTTGCGTCTGGAGTTCATGCTCTCAGGAGAGCCAGCCGGGATCTTGTTACCAGCGAGCAGGAATGTTCCAGGCGGGAGGTCCTGTTTGAGTCGATTTATAATGCTATCACCGATGCGGTTGTCTTTACGGATAAAAACAGGCGCATCGTCATGGTGAACCCGGCCTTTGTCGGGCTGACGGGTTTTTCCCCTTCCGAGGTATCCGGCAGACCTTTGGATGTCCTGTTCGCCGGCTCCGCAGCGCCCTCCGACAGCAGAATCAGGAGCCATCTCCATCTCGGCGTTAGGGAAATGTTGTGTTGCAGGAAAGACGGCTTCTCTGTTCTCACGGAATCCTTTGGCAGTCATGTGCAGAATCGTGATGGGGAGAATATCGGTTTCCTCCTGGTTTTGCGCGACATAAGCCGTTGCCGGGCCGCGGCTGAAGAGCGCGCCAGGATTGAGGGCAAGCTCAGGCAGTCGTGTAAAATGGAGGCGCTTGGTACCCTGGCCGGGGGAATAGCCCATGATTTCAACAATATCCTGGGCATCATTTTTATTAACACCGAGGTGGCCATGTCGATGATTGACGAGAAAAATCCGGTCCGGAAGAATGTGGAGCGGATCGAGACGGCTTCCAGGCGGGCCCGGGATCTGGTTCAGCAGATCCTGGAGTACAGCCGCCAGCCTGAAAATACACTGGCAGCCCTGATGCCCGGAGCTCTGGTCAAGGAGTCCCTGCAGTTCCTGCGGGCAGGCGCGCCGGCCGGTATAGTCGTTGATCATTATGTCAACGATGGTTTCAGGTCGGTCATGATGGATCCGTCTCAGGTGCGGGAGTTGCTCGTCAACCTGTTTTCCAATGCCGTACAGGCGGTGAACGGATTGGGGAAGATTGAAGTAAAGGCGACGGTCATTACCCTGGAAGATGATGCGGTGAACCATCGGCCAACCATTCCGGCAGGAACCTATTTCAGAGTTCTGGTTCGGGATAGCGGTACGGGCCCTGCTGCCCTGGAACAGGTTCCTGACCCCTTCTTTTCCACCCGGGAAGCCGGTGACGACGGCGGCATGGGGCTTGTCTCGGCTCAGGGCATAGTCCGCAATCACGGTGGATTTATAACCGTTGACTCTGAACCGGGAGCGGGTACGGCGGTTCGGGTGTATTTTCCCGTGGTTGAGGAAGAGGAAGGAGAGGCGGGAGAAAATTTTGAGGGATTGCGCGGCACGGAACATGTCCTCTTTGTCGATGACGAGGAAATGCTGGTGGAAATGCTCTGCAAGTTTTTGCGGGACCAGGGGTTTACTGTTACTGAACAGACAGAAAGCCGGACGGCTCTTGATCTTTTCAAGGCTGATCCGGCCGCCTTTGATATTATCGTCACTGACCAGACCATGCCGGGTATGACCGGCTCGGAACTGGCTGTCGAGGCCCTGCGGATCAGACCCGATGTCCCGATTATTCTGCTGTCCGGCCACAGCAGGAAGATATCCCGTGAGGAAGTTCTGGAACTTGGCATCATGGATTTTCTGCATAAACCTTTTGATGGTAAGGCACTGGTGCGAACCATCCGGAATGTACTGGACCACGATCTGTCCTGATCTTTTCTTTGCAGTTTCATCCCCCCTCTGCCTGTCTACTTTTGTAGACAAGTCTACTTTTGTAGACAGGCAGGTGTGAGTTGTGTTCCTTCTGGTTGAAATAATGTTGTTTTTCGCTTGTATGCGTGGTCGGGAAATAAGGGCTTTTGTCGGCCATCTTGTTTTATTTTTTTTCGATAAAACAAATTGATAAGTGTTTTGTGGCTGTCGTGTAAAGTGGTGTCGATATTGTCCTTGTGTTGTCTACTTTTTTAGACTTTTTTGCCCCGGATGGGCCATTTCACTGGAGCGTGTTTTGCCTGTTTTGTGTAATAAACATGATATATCAACAGGTTGTCTTTTTTGGAGAAAGGGTGGCACGCCAGTTGCTAAGTATATACGTATGTGCACCCTGAAACCAAATATTTTTTTGTTTTTTTGTTTGCAGTTCTCCAAGGATTGGTACGTCCCCTTCAGGGTGCACAGATTTTTTTCCTTCCGCGTTTCCGCCTCTCCTCTCCTCATCATCTGCGATACATTCATCAATATTTGATGAACACGTGTAACCCGCATATTTCACAGGCGGCCTCCTGCACAGTCTGAACATGCCGAATCATCAGCGCTTCTCCAGGAAATTGTTTTCGACATGCCGCCGGTATGCCCGCAAGCAATTTCCTGCGCGAAACGCTGAATTTCCGGCACGTTCAGGCTTTTCACGACGACCTTTGTGAAATATGCGGGCTAGTTGTTCAGTGACTGGAGGGGTGCTGGTATCCGGCCGCCCCGCCGGATAAAGGTCGCAGAGGACACCTTGCTTACGGCCATGACCGGCGCCTCGCCAAGGAGTCCGCCAAAATGGACCGAGTCGCCGACATTCTTGCCCGGGGCCGGGATGATCCGCACCGCTGTTGTCTTATGATTGGCGCATCCGATGGCCATTTCATCGGCAATGATCGCGGCCAGGGTTTCCGTGCTGGTCGCGCCCGGTATGGCGATCATATCCAGTCCGACCGAGCAGACACTGGTCATGGCTTCGAGTTTTTCAATGGTTATGGCTCCGGCCCGGGCTGCCCGGATCATGGAGGCGTCTTCACTGACCGGGATAAAGGCGCCGGAGAGTCCGCCCACTGACGATGACGCAAAGAGCCCTCCTTTTTTCACCGCGTCATTGAGCATCATCAGCGCCGCGGTGGAACCTGGAGCGCCGGGCATGGCCAACCCCATGGTCTCCAGGATCTGGCCGACCGAATCACCTTCGGCCGGGGTGGGTGCGAGCGATAAATCAAGGATCCCGAAGCCGATGCCGAGCCGTCGGGCCACTTCGCGGCCGATCAACTCCCCGGCCCGGGTAATCTTGAAGGCGGCTTTTTTGACGGCCTCGGCAACCCGGCCCAGGTCGGCGTCGGGACCCAAATTTTCCAGGGCGCGACGGACCGCGCCCGGGCCGCTGACACCGACAAGTATGGAACTTTCTTCCTCGCCTGACCCGAAAAAGGCCCCGGCCATGAACGGGTTGTCCTCAACCGGGTTGGCAAAGAGGACCAGCTTGGCGCAGCCGATACCGTCCTGTCCGGCAGTGCGCTCAGCTGTTTCCTGTATGACCCGGCTCATGGTATGACAGCCGTCCATGTTGATCCCGGCCCGGGTCGAGGCCAGGACCACGGAGCCGCAAAACCTCCAGGTGGTGGACAGCACCTCGGGCATGGCCCCTATCAGGGCCCGGTCTATCGCTGTCTCGCCTTTCTGGATCATGGCGGTATAACCGCCGATAAAGTTGACTCCGAGTTCTGCGGCCGCGGCGTCCACACTTTGCGCCACCTTGACAAAGGCGGCTGGATCGGCCGATGGCACGACCAGGGAAAGCGGGGTGAGACTGATTCGCTTGTTGATGATGGGCAGGCCGTACTCGTTGGCCACGGCATCGGCCGTGCTGCTGAGTCGCGCGCCCCGGTTCAGAATTTTCTCCCGCACTTTGCGGGCGCAGGCAGCCGGTTCAGGATCTGCGCAGTCGAGAAGGGAGAGGCCCAGGGTAACGGTGCGGATGTCGAGTTTGTCCTCGGCGATCATGCCGACGGTTTCAAGTATTTCTTCACTGGTAAATTTCATGGTGAGCTCGTAAAAAAGAATTAAAACTGGTCGGTCATGACGATACGTCAACGGGTTGCAGCTCTGAGCCGTCACCCTTGTGAAAAATCCTTCAGACCCGGTGCATGTACTGGAAGACTTCGGAATCCTGGACCGTCACCTTGAGCGACATTTCCGCCACTGATTCCTGCAGTCTGGACGTGATTTCGGGCATGGAGAGCTTTGAGCCCGCCCGGTCCGCCAGCAGGGTCATGGCAAAGATCTCTCCGCCCAGGATGGTCTGGTTGATGTCAATGATGTTCAGGTTGGCCTCGGCCATGGTGGTGGCGATCCTGGCTACAATGCCGACTTCGTCCCTGCCGATCACCGTTACTATGATATGTCTGGTTTCTTTGTCCATTAGTCAACTCCCGGGAGGATAGGTTTGGGGCCGGATAAAGCAAGATGTGCCAATTATGCCCTGTTCCGTTCCAAAAGTCCATAACCGCTTCCGCCGGCTGATTCGCCTTGAGCAGCCCGGCCGGGAATGGTAAGTGAAGGGTATGTCTTCTTTCCCATCCTCTCTGCCGATCAATGATGTCCTGCCCGGGTTGCAGGATAAACTTGCCCGCAATTTGGCCGTGGTCCTGGCCGCCGAGACCGGTTCCGGCAAGACCACGGTGGCGCCCCTGGCCCTGCTTGATGAGCCCTGGCTTGCCGGCAGAAAGATCATTATGCTGGAGCCAAGGCGGCTGGCCGCGCGCATGGCGGCCCGGCGTATGAGTCATCTGGCAGGTGAGAACGTGGGTGGGCTGATCGGTTACCGGATCCGCTTTGAGAGCCGGGTCGGCCCCCGCACCCGGATCGAGGTGGTGACCGAGGGCGTTTTTTTGCGCATGATCCAGCAGGACCCGGGATTGACTGGTGTGGGGCTGGTCATCTTTGATGAGTTCCACGAGCGCAGCCTGACCTGTGATCTTGCTCTGGCCTTCTGCCTTGATGTGCAGGAGATGCGCGATGACCTGAAGCTGCTGGTCATGTCCGCCACTATGGATACGCAGCGCCTGGCCTCCTTTCTGGGCAGGGCGCCGGTTATTGTCGGGGAGGGACGCGCCTATCCGGTTGAGATCCGCTATCTGGCCCGGCCCTCGGCTGACCATCCAGTGCCCCGGACCCTGAAAGCCATCAGCCGCGCCCTGGCGGAGCATGAGGGTGATATCCTGGTTTTCCTGCCCGGGGCCGGTGAGATCCGGGCGGTGCAGCAACAGGTAACGGAGGATGTCCTCTGTTTGCCCCTCTATGGAAACCTGCCCCGGAATGAGCAGGACCGTGTCTTTGCGCCTACCGACCGGCAACGGCTTGTCCTGGCCACCCCCATCGCCGAAACCAGCCTGACTATTGAAGGAATCACGGTTGTTATTGACACCGGTCTGGCCAGGGTCCCCCGTTTTTC
Organism: Deltaproteobacteria bacterium; assembly: GCA_024278495.1. GTDB lineage: Bacteria > Desulfobacterota > Desulfobulbia > Desulfobulbales > Desulfobulbaceae > UBA10518. The sequence continues at coordinate 3,768 of JAJRTB010000119.1, read as the reverse complement.
ACCGACATCCGGCCTGACGACCTTGCAGACTATCAATATCTCCAGGGCCTCGGCCGGGCAGCGGGCCGGCCGGGCCGGGCGGCTGGGCCCGGGAACCTGTTACCGTCTGTGGACAGAGGCGGAACATTTTTCCAGGCTTGATTTCCTGCCGCCTGAGATAGTCGGCGCGGATCTCGCGCCTTTGCTGCTTGCTGTCCTGCAGTGGGGCGTGCGCGATCCTTCTGAGCTGCGCTGGCTGGATCCGCCCCGGCCCGGCGCGGTCAAGCAGGCCCGGGAGTTGTTGACTAACCTGGGCGCGGTTGACCCGAAAGGAGCACTCACCGATATCGGCCGGAGCCTGGCCGCGCTCCCTCTGCATCCGCGCCTGGGGATCATGCTGTTGCGGGGCCGGGAACAGAAGCAGGCCGCTCTGGCCTGCCGCCTGGCGGCGCTGCTTCAGAACCGCGACCTGTTCCGCGGCCGGGACCGGGAGCGCAGTGCTGATATTGAGGACAGGCTGGAGGTTTTACGCCTCTTTGAGCGCGCCGGAGATGGCGCGGTCAGGGAAAGGGGTGCGGATTCGTCACTCTGTGGCCGCGTCCTGAGGGAGGCGATGCAGTATGAGCGTCTCCTGGGATCGCATGACCGGGTGGAGGATTTTTCAGCAAGCGGCACACTCCTGGCCGCCGCCTATCCCGACCGGATCGGCCGGAAAAAGGGCGGAAACCAGTACCTCCTGGCCTCGGGCCGGGCGGTTTCCCTGCCTGTCGGGGATCATCTGGGTCGGTCGGAATTCCTGGTGGCGGCTCAGGTGGACGGCGGGGCAAGGCAGGGCAGGGTCTTTCTGGCCGCATCCCTGGAGCGCGGCGAGATCAGCCGGGACCATGGACATCTGCTGAGCCGGGAGGAATTGGTTCGCTGGAATGGGGAGCGGGTCGAGGCGGCCGTGGTGACCCGGTTCGGTGCGGTCGAGTTTGCCAGGGAAGACCTGAAACTGGTTGATCCGGAACAGGTGCGCCAATGTCTGCTTGCGGGAATCCGTGAAACCGGGCTTGACTCTCTGGCCTGGGACCGGAAAAGTCAGGAACTGCGGGCCAGGATGCAGTGCGCCCATCTCTGGGACCCGGTGAACTGGCCTGACATGTCAGACGCGGCCCTGCTTTCTGATCTTTCCTGGCTTGAGCCCTGGCTCGATAATGTCACCACCCTGGCCCGGCTGCGCAAAATCGATCTTACCGGCGCCCTGTTAGCCAGGCTTTCCTGGCAGGAGCAGCAGCAATTTGAGCACCTGGTGCCCACCCATCTGCAGGTGCCCAGCGGTTCCCGGATCAGGCTGCGTTACAGTCCCGGTGAACCGCCGGTCCTGGCGGTCCGGCTCCAGGAGATGTTTGGCGCGACCCGGACGCCCGCCGTGTTCGGGGGCCGGGTTCCGGTGGTGGTTCACCTGCTGTCGCCCGCGTCCCGGCCTATCCAGGTCACCTCGGACCTGGCCGGTTTCTGGCGGACCACCTATCACGAGGTGAAAAAGGAGCTCAAGGGCAGGTATCCGAAACATTACTGGCCGGATGACCCGCTCACGGCCAAGGCAACCAGCCGGGTCAGGCCGCGTAAGAAGTGAAACATGGAACTAGGAGCTGGTTCCGGTTATTTTTTTCAGGGCAAGATAGAGTTCCCGCCCCACCCAGGCATCGGTGGCGGCATAGGCGATCTGCTTGGGAGTGAGTTCGTTCCTGGCCCAGTTGGTGGTCTGGGCGCCCTTGGTGATCCGAAAACCGAGCAGCACCGCGGCTAGGCCGCGCAGCCCCTGGTTTTTGATGCCACACTTTCGGGCCAGGTCGCCCAGGTCCACAAAACCGGCCGGTTCAAAAGGGGCCAGATTCGTGAGTTCGCGCAGATCATAGGCCAGGGAGACCCCGGCCTTGATAACGGCCGGGTCGGCCAGGAGTTCCCGTAAAGGGGTGGGCAGCCCGAGGTGTTTGAGCTGGAAAAGGAAGACCTCATGTTCCGTTGCCAGCTGCAGGAGCGACGGCGGGTAATGCTCACCCTTGGTGTAGGCGGGCCGGGTTTCCGTGTCAAAACCGAGCAGGGCGTGGCCGGCAAGGTCCTCTACCGCTGTGTTCAGTTCGCTGCCGGTCCGGATCACCCTGACCGGTCCGGACCAGCGCCTGATGGGACAGTCATTGATTTCGTCCCTGGTCATGCGTCGGTCAAAACCGGGCCGGTCGCTTATGTGTTTTTTGTTCATGTGGGATATATTGCGAAGTTTTTAACTGTTGTCTCCCGGAAAAACCCTGAATTCTTCCGCCAGAGACTTAAGTAATATCATACGCTCAATGAGAAAAAAAGACCATCCCACCTTGTGCGCGAGAGGACGAAAATGCGGTTAAGAGCGGCCCTGGCCGGAATACTGTCGTCAGAGGAGCTGGCCCTGCTGGTTACCTCCTTTGACGTGGTGGGCGACATTGCCATAATCATTATCCCGCCGGAACTGGCGGCACGGGAACGCGAAATCGGTGGTGCCGTTCTCGCCATGAACAAAAAAATTCAGGTAGTGGCCAGGCGTCGGGGCAACTACCAGGGCGAAAACCGGACAATAGGGCTTGATATTATCGCCGGTGAAAATCGGCTGGTAACGGTCCACCGGGAACACGGGGTCCGGTTGCGTCTTGACCCCTCGGAGGTCTACTTTTCGGTGCGAAGCGGCGGTGAGCGCAGGCGGCTTGCCGGACTGGTCCGGGAGGGCGAGGACATCCTGGTCATGTTTTCCGGCATTGGCGCCTGTCCCCTGGTCATTGCCAGGCACAGTCCGGCGGCAACCATTACCGGTATTGAAAAGAACCCCCGTGCCCATGGTTTTGCCCGGCAGAACCTTGCGTTGAACCGGAAGATTAAAAATGTGCGGTTTCTGGAGGGGGATGTGGCGCGGATGGTCCCGCTTCTGAATCGGGCCTTTGACCGGGTGGTCATGCCTCTGCCAAAGGGGGGAGAACAGTTTCTCGGCCTGGCCCTGGAGGCCCTTGTCCCCGGAGGACACCTCCATTTCTACGCGTTTCAGGCCAGGGGTGACACAGCCGGGGCCGTGGCCAGGGTGGAGGCGGCCTGCGTAGCGGCCGGCCGGACGTTGCTGAAGAGCCGGGTCGTGGTTTGCGGCCATACCGCTCCGCGCACCTACAGGGTCTGCGTGGACGCGGAAGTCGGTTAGCGCCCGTCCAGACAGCATACAGTTTGCAACCCGTGATCAGTACTGTTTGAAAGGGAGTGGGAAGGGGGCGGTGTTACGCCCCCTTCCTCACGTTTTGTCAGGGTTACGGTGTCGCGTTGCTGATGATCGCCGGCAGGAACATGGCCCAGGGAAAATCAGTTGTAAAGCGCGCGTTAACGGTGCAGTCCGCCGTGACCGCTCCCGTGGTGAAGGTGTAGGTTTGAATGCTTTTGTCGGTGTTGGTGAAACCGGCGCCGCATCCGGAGATTTCGGCAATATGGTAGCCGGTGTCCGCGGTAAAGGTAAAGGTGGCGGTATTGCCGTGATCCACGGTCACCGGTGACGGAGTGGAAACATCAAGGGAGCCGTTGACCCCTGCCACAGCCGTCACCTGGTACTGGTTGACACCAAAGTTTGCCGTCACGGTGAGATCCGCGGTGACGTTCGTGTCGGTTCGCGATGGGGTTGAGACGCCATCGCTCCATCCGGTGAAATGATAGCCCGGGTCAGGGACAGCGGTGACAGTGGTTCCGTCCGCGCCATGCTGGACAGTCTGCGTCAGGGTTCCGGTAATGGATCCCCCTGTG
>JAJRTB010000118.1 GCA_024278495.1 Deltaproteobacteria bacterium | reverse complement strand
GGCGGCCGTGTAGATGATCATGGTTGTGACCAGGGACGGCCAGCCCGCTGAGGTCGTCTTGCACAGCACCTGCAGGGGCCGGTAGGCAGCCTTCAGAAATCCCGAGTAATGCGCCGTCCAGAAGATCGGGAAGGTGAATCCCAGGAACATGTAAAAAAGACTTCGAATCGAGAACATTTCTCTTCGGTGCGTTGATACCCCTGGAACTTCCTTCGGCCTTCCAGGGATCTGCCGTGCTCTCACCACGGTACAGATAGTACTTCATTCTTCATGCTTTCTCATCACCTTTAATGGACGTGTACGCGCAGCATGTTACTCCCCTTCCGCAGACTGAACAGGGAGATGACCAGGCCCGAGAGCAGGATGACGCTCAGGACACCGGTTGTTTCAATCAGAACCGGGCTGGAGAGGTGGATGCCCCAGCGCCAGCTGCGTACCAGTTTGTAGGTTGGCAGGGCGGCTGTGAAGATGGTCAGAAGCTCAAAGGTAACCGCGCTGAACAGGAACAGGATTGAGCCGAAGCTCCCCTGGACAGCGGCAATATTTTCCGTTTTAAAATCCGCGTATACCGCGCCGAACCCCAGTGCCATGGCCACCACCGTCCAGGTGATGACAAGTCCCGTTCCAAGGGATATCCACCACATGGGGCCGCTGATTTTCAGGAGGTGATTGCTGGCAACAAGCAGGATCAGAGCCAGGGTGGTAAACGGAATAACATAGAACAGGTACTTGTAGAGCATGTAGCGTTCGGGCGACAGCGGTGCGGTCAGGATGAGGCCGAAACCGCTTCCCTCGGCGCCGATGGCGGGATAGACGAAACGGGCGGCCAACGAGGCGATGATGAAGCCGGTCAGGCCGATGTTGGCATAGGCAATGAGATTGGCGACCGCCGCGGCCGGGACGGGTGAACGGTCCAGGGGCAGTACCTTGAAGTTGTAGAGATAGACCACGATCAGGGCGCCAACAAGAAAGAGCTGGGACCATTGGGACGAGTCCCGGACAAACATCTTCACCTCTTTGCGGAACAGCCAGAGCATCGGGGCGGGGCGGTAGGCCGGGGCCCTGAATGTCCGCGAGCCGCCGAACGACTCCTGGGCCCTGGAAAAGCCGGTGAAGAAAAACCGGCTCATAATCCACTGGCCGGCAAAATAAAAGACCATCGGGGTCAGCAGCAAAAGCGAAACAGGCAGCCAGTCGACAACATGATCCTGAAGAAAGCCGCTCAGAAGTCCGGCTGCCCAGCTGGGCGGCAGCAGGGGGCTGACCGGTGTCGACAGGCTGGAGAGATATTCGATAAAATCCGGGAACCGCTCCGGGTCGGCCAGCTCTTCGGGGCGCAGCAGCCGGATGACCAGGTAGAGCAGGATGCCGAACAGCAGCGACAGGTAGACAACGATATCCCTGGTGCGCCGGGCCGGAAAGAGGCGGACCATAAGGATCGTTACACCCAGGCCGATGGCCGTGGCCGTGGCGGCAATGCTTAAAACGGTCGGTGCCAGCAGGACCAGGTAAAGCGGCCCGGCCCCGAAGACAGTCCCGAAGGCGCCGAAAACAGGCAACGAGAAGATCATCATCATCCAGGATATATAGATAGTGGTGGTTACGTAGCGCATTCTGAAAATGTCTTTGGGAGGCACCGGTGCCGCAAATATGATCTCGTTGTCCCGGGAAAGAAAGAGAGCTGAAACTCCGGTGACCATGCTGGAGAAGATGAGCATGGTAAAGACAATAACCCAGGCCATCTGAAAGATCTTGAGGCTGAGGATGACCCCGAGTTCGTTCTGACTGTGAAAATAGGTTATTGTTTTCAGCCCGGCCAGGTAAAGGCCGTAGAAGAGCAGGGCCCCGGCCATCAGGATGCCGATGGTCCTCAGGGCAGGACGGCCGCCGGGCAGGAAATGGTGCCGCAGGCCGAGGATAAATGGCTGGAACAGGATATTCATGACCGTTCCTTCAGGGCGGCGATCACTTCCTGCATCTCCCAGGCCCCGGTCAGCTCAAGAAAGATGTCTTCCAGGTCGGAAGTCTGTCGGCCAGCCTCTCGCCTCAGGGTTTCCATGGTGCCGCTGATTCGCAGGCTGCCGTCGGTGATGATGGTGATTCGGTCGCACAGCTCTTCGGCGATTTCAAGGGAATGGGTGGAGAGAAAGATGGCGGTGCCGCCGCGGGCCTTCTGCTTGAACATCTCCTTGACCAGCCGGGCGGACTTGGGGTCCAGGCCCACCATGGGTTCGTCGATGACCAGAAGCGGCTGATTCTGCATAAGGACCGAGGTCATGATCAGTTTCTGGCGCATGCCGTGGGAATAGCTCTCGATCAGGTGGTCCCGCCATTCGTCCAGGTCGAACAGTTGCAGAAAATGGGTGGTGGCGCTGTTGAAGCGGTCCGCGTCCAGGTTGTAGAGCCCGCCAATGAACTGGAGAAATTCCATGCCGGTCATCTTTTCAAAGAGCCAGGGCCGGTCCGGCACATAGCCGGTGTCCTGTTTGCAGCGGGCCGGATCAGCTGCCAGGTCGTGGCCGTTGATCCTGACCGTGCCTGTGTCCGGCTGGAGCAGACCGGCAACGATCTTGATGGTGGTGGTCTTGCCGGCGCCGTTTGGTCCCAGGAATCCGTAAATCTCGCCCCGCCTGACCGCAAGGCTGATGTTGTTGACGGCCACATGGCTGCCGAATCGTTTGGTCAGGTTTGTGATTTCCAGAATATTCATGGTTGATCCTGTCGCGGGAGTATTTCGATTAGCAGTTTACCCAGGAGCGCCCCTATTTTGAGCTGCTGATCCATGTCCCCCCGGGCAAAGCGGATATGAAAGAGATCGGCCGGCACCTGGTTGGAGGTCGTATCCAGGCTGTACCAGGTTCCGTCCAGGCAGACCTCGTTCCAGGCATGGTAGTAAAAGGCGTTGTTTTGCAGGGTGACCCCCGTGGCTATGACCGTGGGGATACCGATGCTCCGGGCCAGGGCCGCGAAAAGGGAGGCATGTTCATTACAGTCGCCCTGCCTGGTTTTCAGGGTGGTCAGGGCGTCTGGCAGGCCGATGACCGGCCGTTTATCAAGAGCTGTGTAGACCCACGCGGCCAGGCGCCGTACCCGGGTCCGGGTATCATCCCCGTCACCGACAATGGACTCGGCCTGGGAACGTATTGCTTTATGGTTCGCCTGGACATATGGGCTGGGCTCCAGGAAAGAGCCTGCCCTGCATTCGTTCCTCAGCGCTGCTCCGCCTGTCCCGGAAAAATCTTCCCTGGTGACTGTCAGCAGATCTCCGTCCCAGCTTTGCCTGCCGCCGGCCAGGTCAAAATCGATGTCCGGCGGCAGGGTCAAACGGTAGCTGATCTGTCTCGCGCCGGGTCCCGGCAACGGGCCGCGCCGGGGAACAGATACGGCGCTGAGCAGCTCGTTGCCTGTGTCGGCAATGTCCCGGGCCCTGAACTCAGGCTCGGCTATGAACTGGAAACCGGCCGGTGATTCCTCCTTGATAACCCGGCCTTTTGTATCGAGCCAGAAGTTGATCCGCATGCCGGAGAGCTTTTGGGAGAAGTGGTGCAGCTGTTTCAGTCTCTTGCGTATCAGGATTTTTTCCTGGCCGTGGTAGGTGATAATGGTGTCTCTGCCGGCCAGGGACACCGGGTCAAAGGATGACACCTTTACTTTCTGGCCGGGACTGGTCAGCCGCTCCAGCAGATAGGCCCGGTCATTGATCGCCAGCAGCGGGGGGCGGGACAGGGTGACCTGGTCCTGGATGACGGCCTGGCCCGTATCGAGGCGGAAGAAAACGGTGTTGCCCGTAACTTCGCCCCGGGCGGTCATGGTGTAGAAGGGAGATCGAAACTCAAAGTGAAAGTCCTGGAGAGTGAGATCACGGCCCAGGCCGGCCCGGATCCGCATGTCGATCACCTGCGACGTCTGCAGGACATTGAGGCGCAAATGAGCCTCCTGCTCGAGAGCATAGCCCTGGCCGGCCGGGCGCAGGGTCTCGGCCACGTATCCTGTCCGTACATTGTCGAACCAGATTCCGTAGAACCGCTCCTGTTCGGCCTGGCGGAGCAGGGTTGCCTCCCGCGTGTCCAGTTCAGGGACAAACAGTTCTCTTGTTGCCAGGAGACCCAGCAGCAGAGCCCAGGTCAGGACGATTATGCCCTTTACGTATTTCCATATCATAGTTTTCCGGTGACCGTTTACGTTTTCCAGTCCGGTTGCCGGTCTGGTCGTAACCCGGCACACTCTCTTCATTGTATCCCTGCCTCGGACAAATTCCAGAGATATTATCAGCGCCGGCGAAAAAAACAGGTCGGTTTGGCGGCGTATGAACCCCTGGGCGCGGCAATTGAGAAAACCGCAGGAAAACTGGTATCCCGCATATTTCTGTTGAATTTGTCCGGAAGGTTTTGTACTTGTATAAGATTGTCTGATCCGCCTGAAGCCGGGAGGTCAACGGGGCGCTGTTGTACCCTTGTCATGGTTGTATTGTGCGCGGCCGGTGTTAATGGCTTTTTACGAATTCATAAATTTTTCAAGGCATCTTTTTATCTATCTGGAGGACATGATGGAAACAATTTTTACTTCAAATGTTTTTGAAACAGAGACATTTCAACTGGCTGATACCCGCGAGACGATCGTCCGCGGCGGCAGGGACCGGTTTCCTCTGCTTCCAAAGGCATTCGCCGGGATAAACCAGATCGGTGTGATCGGCTGGGGATCCCAGGGGCCGGCCCAGGCCCAGAATCTGCGTGATTCACTTGAGGGGACCGATATCCGGGTCAAGGTCGGTCTGCGGGCCGGAAGCGCCTCGATGCAGTCTGCCCGTGAGGCAGGGTTTACCGAGGACAACGGTACCCTGGGCGAGATGTATGAGGTCATCGGCGAGTCGGACATGGTCATTCTGTTGATCTCCGACGCGGCCCAGGTT
>JAJRTB010000117.1 GCA_024278495.1 Deltaproteobacteria bacterium | reverse complement strand
TTCCGGCACCTATGTGTGCATTCCCGGCCCCAGCCTGGAAACCCCGGCCGAGACCCGTTTTTTACGCAACAGCGGTGGTGACGCGGTAGGCATGTCTTCCATTCCTGAGATCCTGGTCGCTGTCCATGCGGGCATGAAGGTTCTCGGACTGTCCGTTGTCGCCAATGTCAACGACCCGGACAACATGCAGCCCATTATCCTTGAGGAAATCGTGGCAACAGCGGAACAGACCGAGCCGCTCCTGCAGAGGCTGATCGCTGAAATCATAACAAGGTGCGCGTGATGACAACCGACCAGGCAACGTTGATTATCCAGGGCGAATACCTGCTGACCATGGACCGTGAGCTGACCGTAATACAAAACGGGGCCGTTGCCGTAAACGGCGACACCATTGCGGCCGCCGGGCCTGCCGATGAGATCCTGAACCGGTTCAGCGCCGACGAGACCATAGTTGAACCCCACGGTCTGATTATGCCCGGTCTTGTCAACGTCCATACCCACGCGGCCATGTCCTGCTTCCGCGGCCTGGCCGATGATCTGCCGCTCATGGAGTGGCTCCGGGAACACATCTTTCCGGTGGAGGCAAAACTGACCGGTGAAATAGTCTACCATTCGACCCTGCTCTCTTTATGTGAGATGATCAGGTCCGGCACCACCTCGTTTTGCGACATGTACCTCTTTGCCGCCGACGTTGCCCGGGCCGCGGACGAGTCCGGGATGCGGGCCTGGATAGGAGAGGTGCTCTATGATTTCCCTTCACCCAATTACGGTGAGCTGGAAAACGGTTTTTCCTGTACGGATGAACTGTTCAGACGATACGAGGGCCATCCTCTTATCACGGTGACCATAGACCCGCACGCGGTCTATACCTGCTCGCCGGAACTGCTCACGCGACTCGGCGCCATGGCGGCTGAAAGAAACAGCCTCTATGTCATTCACCTCTCTGAAAACCGGGATGAAGTGGACGGCTGCGTCAGGCAGTACGGCAGCACCCCGGTCAGGCACCTGGAGAGCCTGGGCCTGCTCAACGAGCGGGTGGTGGCTGGCCACTGCGTTGTCCTGAGCGATGACGAAATCAGACTGCTGGCGGACCGTGGGGTCAAGGTCGCCCACTGCCCGGAGTCAAACATGAAACTGGCCTCGGGCACGGCCCCGGTGGTCAGGATGCTTGACGCCGGGATCACGGTAGGCATCGGCACCGACGGCAGCGCCGGCAACAATGACGTGGACATGTTCGGCGAGATGGACACCGTAGCCAAGATCCACAAGGTAGCCCGCCTGGACCCGACCGCCATGAACGCCCCCTCGACCCTGCGCGCCGCCACCGTTGGCGGCGCTGCCGTGCTCGGCGCGGCAGAACGTGTCGGCAGCCTGGAACCGGGAAAAAAGGCGGATATCATTGTTCTTGACCTGAACCAGCCCCACCTCACGCCCCTGTACAACCCGGTCTCCCACCTGGTTTACGCGGCCAGGGGCTCGGACGTGATCCATTCGGTCATCAACGGCCGGGTGATCATGCGAAACCGGCAGGTTCTCAGCCTGAACGAATCCGAAATTCTGGCGCGAATGCGTGAGATCAGTATGTTCGTGCGAAAAATAAGCGAGTAATCTCTGTTGACACCTGTTGTTACATGATGATATTGTCAGAGACTGAATAAGAAATATTCTCCCTGAATCCTGCAAAAAGGTGACACCATGTTCGGACTTGGAATGCCGGAACTGATCATTATCCTAGTCATTATCGTAATCATTTTCGGGGCGGGCAAGCTGCCGGAAATAGGCAGCGGTATTGGCAAGGGCATCAGGAACTTCAAGGATGCCACGGCCAGGGAAGAGGACAAGACCAAGGTCATAGAAGACGACAAGAACGAGAGCTGAAAAGACTGCTATGTTTGGACTCGGCACCCCTGAACTCCTCGTTATCCTCGGTATCGCCTTTTTCATCTTCGGCGGCCGGAAACTCCCTGAAATCGGAGAGGGACTCGGCAAGGCGCTGGCCTCTTTTAAAAAGGGGATCAGCGAAGTCGAAGAAAACACCGCTGAAATCAAGAAGAGCATACCCGGTGTCCGGGAAATCAGCGAAGTACAGGACAAGCTCAGCCAGGTAAAAAAAGTAACCCGTAAGCTCTCCAGGTGATCTTCTGCCCCGCCCCAGTCGCCCCGTCACTTCAGCCGGACAAAAAACTACACCCCCTCTCCCCTTTTCCTTGACATAGATTTTTTTTCTTTGTAATCGTTTTCTCTTGTCACTGCAGCCTGTCTTTCCGTCGTACCCAGCTGATGCACGTCATGGCCGGTCCCGACACAACAGAAGTTCAGACAGGCCAGCACGCCGTGATCTCAACTGTCTCTTGGGATTTCCCTCCAGACATTTATTTTGTGCCGGATAACAGACAGAGAGTTACAACCTCTATTTTATTTACATTACGTGGGAGATTTTCATGTGTCGTTTAGCTTTGAAAACCGCGGACACGCCCTTCTCGCCCTATGAAGTCCTGAGCGCCATGGAAGCCATGCAGGAAGGCTACGACGGCAGCGGCCTGGGGCTTCTGCTGCGGGGCATCAGGTTTGATGACTTCAATTACAAGGGCGACCTGCCCATCCTTTCGGGCATCGCGCACAGCGAAGCGGCCCTGCAGCGCCTCAACGGGTTCATGGAAGAGCGGGGCTATGAACTCAAGTATGACCATGAGTTTGATATGACTCCGGGGCTGATTGAAGCTGAAGACCGGGAGAAATATATCGTTCGCGTCTACAAGGAACCAACCGGGGTCGACAAGTCAGAGGAAGCCACCGAAGACCGGTACATGAAGCTGCGCCTGGCCCTGCGTGAAAACGGCGAGGAGCATGGCGGTGACCTGACCGTTTTCTCCTTCTGGCCCCAGGTGGTGATTATCAAGGAGGTAGGATGGCCCCTGCAGGTCGGCGACGCCCTCGGCCTGAACGACGGCCGCATCAAGGCACGGGTGGTCATGGCCCAGGGCAGACAGAACACCAATTACGGTATCAACCTCTACGCCTGCCACCCCTTTTTCATCCAGGGCATATCCACCATGACCAACGGCGAGAACACCGCCTTTATCCCTATCAGGGAGTGGCTCACCGGAAAACAGATCCCCGGTTATGTAGGATACCAGAGCGATTCAGAAGTCTTTACCCACATTCTCCATTACGTTACCAAGAAGTTGAAGCTGCCGCTCGAAGCCTACAAGCACGTTATTACGCCGCTTAAGACCGAAGAGCTGGATGTCCACCCCCAGGGCGAATTCCTCAAAGGACTCAGAACCGTGTGCCGCCGTCTCATTATCGACGGTCCCAACGCGGTCATAGGCACCCTGCCGGACGAGACCTGCCTGCTGACCATGGACCACAAGAAACTGCGACCGGCAACGGTCGGCGGCAAGCCCGGTGTCTGGGCCATGGCCTCCGAGATATGCGGCGTGGACGCCATGATCCCGGACCGGGACCGCTCCCTTGATTTTCAACCCATGCGTGAACACACAGTCATTATTCCTCCAGACCGTAAGGAGATGGTAATATGGTCTCAGTTCGATCAGTTTACACTACCCCAAGCAGCTTAACATATCACGATCTGCCCTGGATCATCAGGCATCGCGAGGACCGCTGCACCCTCTGCGGCCGCTGTACGTCCGTCTGCCCGGTTCAGGCCATTTACCTGACCTACCGGCGGCAACGGGTGCCCAAGCTTGATATCCTCAAGAAGAAGCGGGGCAACGAATACCGCACCTTTGTCGGCATCCGGCAGAAGACAACCATTGAGAACAAGTGCATCGGCTGCGGCATGTGCGCCATGGTCTGTCCCAACGAGGCCATCGGTCCCGAGCCCAACTCCAACGAGGACCGGTCCCTGTTCCACATGCACCAAAACGGCGAGGCCTGGAAACGCGGCGGCCGCCGCAACCTGCCCGGCCGCACCATCCTGGACAGGATCGTCTTCAACCGGATATCCATGCTCACCGACCCGGCCCTGGACGCCGGCCGGCACGAGTTCAGCACCAACACCATCCTCGGCCGGGTTTTGTCGCCCGAGGAGTTCCTGCGCCGCAAGGCCGCAGGTGAATGGATTCCACCCACCCGGGAGATTTTTCCATTTGTCATCGGCTCCATGTCGTTTGGCGCGCTGTCGCCCAACATGTGGCTTGGCCTGCTCCAGGGCGTTGCCTACTGCAACGAGGTGCTCGGTATTCCGGTGGTCATGGCCACGGGCGAGGGCGGCTGTCCGCCCTGGGTCCTGAAGAGCCCGTTTCTCAAATACATCATCCTTCAGATCGCGTCCGGTTATTTTGGCTGGGACGAAATCATCCGCGCCATCCCCGAGATGCAGTGCGACCCGGCCGCCATCGAGATCAAGTACGGCCAGGGCGCCAAGCCCGGCGACGGCGGCCTGCTCATGTGGTTCAAGGTTTCCAAGCTGATCGCCCGGCTGCGCGGAGTGCCCGAGGGTGTTGACCTCCCCTCGCCGCCGGTTCACCAGACGCTCTACTCCATTGAGGAGAGTGTCATGAAGATGATCCAGACCATGTCCATGGCCTTTGGCTTCCGGGTGCCGGTCTATCCAAAGATTTCCGGTTCCACCTCAGCCAAGTCCGTGCTCAACAACCTGGTCAGGAACCCTTACGCCTCGGCCCTGCTTATAGACGGTGTTGACGGAGGTACCGGCGCGGCGTACAACGTCTCCATGGACGCCACCGGTCACCCCATCGCCTCCAACCTGCGCGAATGCTACCTCGATCTCGTGGCTCAGGGCCGCCAGAACGAGATTCCGCTTTTTGCCGCCGGTGGTATCGGCAAGAACGGCAACGTCACCCAGAACGGCATGGCCTTGATCATGCTGGGCGCCTCGGGCGTTCACATCGGCAAGTACATCATGCAGGCCGCGGCCGGTTGTCTCGGCAACGAAATGGGCCGCTGCAACGTCTGTAATGTCGGGATCTGTCCCAAGGGCATCACCAGCCAGAACGAGAAACTGTTCCGCCGCCTTGACCCGGATGACGTGGCCCAGCGTGTTGCCGACACCTTCATGGCAATCCGGACCGAGATGAAGAAAATCATGGCCCCGCTGGGACGCTCCCAGACGCTGCCCATCGGCATGTCCGACGCCCTGGGAATTGATGATGCGGCGGCGGCCGAACGGCTCAAGATTAAATACGTCTGCTGATTGGGCCTTTTTGTTTTTATATCTGAAACTCTACCTGCGATCATAGACAATGAGTACATCAAACAAGATAAAAACTGTCTCCGGTCAGGACGATAACGGTATCCGCCTGACATCCAAGATATTCGAGGAAAAAGTCCGTCAGGCCGCGGCCCTGTCCGAGGAACTGATCCTTGAAGCCTATGGCCAGCATAATATCGGCATGCGCCTCGGCACCCCTGATCACCCCATCCATATCCGGGTACAGGGTCCGGCCGGGCAGCGCCTCGGCTGCATGGGCCAGCCCGGCGCGACCATTACCTGTGAAGGACCGGCCTCTGACGATGTCGGCTATCTGAATATCGGCGCGGATATTGTGGTCAAAGGCGATGCCACCAACGGCGTCTGTAACGCCATGGCAGCCGGCCGGGTTATGATCGGGGGATCCATAGGCGCCCGCGGCCTGACCATGACCAAGTGGAACCCTGATTACACCCGACCTGAACTCTGGGTCCTGGGATCGGTTGGTGATACCTTTGCCGAGTTTAACTGCGGCGGCATTGCGGTTATCTGCGGCATTGAAGCCAAAAAGGAAGATAATGTCCTGGGCTACCGCCCCTGCGTCGGCATGGTCGGCGGCTGGATCTACTACCGGGGCAGGACCGATGACTCCTACTCGCGAACCAATGCAAAGCTGATTGAGCCTGACGATGAGCAGTGGCAATGGCTGATGGACAATATGCCCGGCTACCTGAAAGCCATTGGCCGCGAAGAACTGCTTGAGCGTTTAAGTGTACGCGAGGAATGGAAAATCCTCATGGCCATAACTCCCCAGGAACGGGCCCTGATGTTTTCCGGGCCCATGCCCATGGCAGAGTTCCGTAAACGAATCTGGGACCAGGGCTTTGGGGGCGGGGATCCGTTGCGTGACCTTGCTCCCGACCTCGACCGCAGCGTTATCGGCGTCATTGAAACAGGCGACCTGCGCCGCCGCAAACCCCACTGGACCAACCGTGACTCGGCGGCGCCCTGTACCTTTT
>JAJRTB010000116.1 GCA_024278495.1 Deltaproteobacteria bacterium | reverse complement strand
ATCAATGAAGATAGGTGCTTCGGCAAGCATGCCCACGGCACGGGTCAGATTGGGCCAGTCGCGGTCCTTAAGTTTACCGGTCCGGATATTTTGCGAGTCAACCCGGCCCAGGGAACAGAGCATGCGCAGAGTCAGTTGCTCCATGGACATTTCCAGGCTGAAAACCGCAACCGGTATTTTGTTTATGACCCCGGCCTGCTGGACCATGTTCATGGCCAGGGCGGTTTTGCCCATACTGGGGCGGCCGGCAAGAATAATGAGATCAGACGGCTGCAGCCCCGCGGTCATGTGGTCCAGTTCCGTGAATCCGGTCGCGACACCGGTGATATGTTCTTTGCGCTCAAACAACCTCTCAATCCGGGCAAAGGCCTTGGGCACGATGCAGGACATGGGCTGGAATCCCTGCGTCTTCTTGGCGCTGGCAATCTCAAATATGGTCTGCTCTGCATCATCGACCAGGGCGTCGATATCATCCTGTTCCCGGTAGCAGCGGGCCGCGACCTCGTTTGAGGTGCGAATCAGTTTACGCAGAATCGATTTTTCCCGGATAATGTTGGCATGATGGATCAGGGTTCCGCTGAACGGGATAATGTCGGTCAACGAGGCCAGGTACGCGGGGCCGCCAACCTGGTCCAACTTGTTCTGGTCCCGCAGGAGGTTGGTGACCGTGATCAGGTCATGGGGCTCGCTGTTTTCAAACAGATGCTGCATGGCCCGAAAGATGGTCTGATGGGCTTCGCGGTAAAAATCATCCGGAGAAAGTATCTCAATGATTCGTACCAGGGACCTGTCCTGGATGAGGACAGTACCGAGGACGGCCTGTTCCGCCTCCAGGTTCTGGGGAGGAACGATCCTGGCGCCGGACAGTGTTGCTGGTGCAGGTTGATTGTCCATAGGGCTCGCGGCTGCCGATGGCAGGTTTAAGCCTGCCATGATAGAGTTTTTTTTTGTACACTGAACCTGCCTGGCGCTCCAGGCATGCCTTTTCGTGTCAGGAGGTATACAAAAATAATTTTGCGCGAACAAGCCAGTTGGTTTCGCAAAAATCTTGAAACAGGCAGGTCAGCGGTGTAACCCCAAGTATTGTGTTTTTCAGCAAGCGTTTGCAGCTGGATGACGACATCAAACTTCGAGAAAGCTGATGTACACAGGAAACGCCGCAGTGATGAGACTGTTTGCAGTAAATCTCTGGCAGGTAAAACCACCGCATGGTTCAATCCAGAGACGAATTACGTCAGGCCATCCGGAGAGACCCGCCTTTCCGGAATCTGATGAGATGAAAAAACGCATCAGACACAGGCCGGGCACAGCGGCAGACCTATACGTTGCAACGCTTATCCGTCTGGTTCGCTGTTTTTTGGGCCCCAGGCAAGCCAGGGCTTACTGCTCAACGACTTCAGGAATAACCTGGACCGTGACGTCTGCGGTCATCTGGTAGCCGATCTTGATACTGATTTTCGTCTCACCGAGGGTCTTTATCGGTTCACTCAACTGAATGGCCTTCCGGTCGATCTCCACACCGTTCTCTTTCAGTTTTTCAGCGATATCCGCGGTTGTAACCGAGCCGAACAGCCGGTCGTCCTCGCCAACCCGACGCGCGATTTCAATGGTCACGTCGGCAAGTTTCGCAGCCAGGGCTTCAGCGGCCATTTTTTCGCGCTCCAGCCGCGCCTGGATAGATTCCTTCTGCTGTTGCAAACGCGCCAGGTTCTGCCTGGTCAGCGGCAGGGCCAGCTTCTGCGGCAGAAGGTAGTTCCGCGCGTATCCGGGTTTTACTTTTACGATATCGCCCTCAAGGCCCAGATTATCAATAGTTCTGTTCAGTATTACTTCCATGGATCTATCCTCTCAGTGTTTTCGCCACTATGCGTCATGAGCCGCCGTGTTCGTCACTTTTGTCTGTATTGTGATTTCTGAAGTCAAACCATATATCGGCCAGGCCAACAATGGTCAGTAAAAGCAGACCATAACTCTGCAGAACCAGAAAAAGGTAGAGCAGGATCCGCAGGTAGGGCGGCACCCCCCATTTCGCCAGAAGGTGGAGCATGACCGCAAGCCCCTGGAAAAAGTAGACCAGGCTGCAGATCAGGGCGAGCCCCGTCCCGATAGTGCCGGCTGCTCCCCGTCCGATGACCAGAAGTATACCTGCTCCAACTGCGACCCAGACCAGCTGATCGGGCAGCCGCCATTCACTGTACGGTTTCCAGGACAACTGCCCCGGTTTCAGTCGATTTATCAGAGCAGCGCTTCCAACCATGTTTAACCAGACCGTTGTGATTACCGTGCAGATCAGTATTCCCGGCAGTATTTTTGGAACCAGGGACTGCAGCCGGCGCACTGCCTGCTCAACCTGAACCACGGTTTCGACCGGAAGTTCGGTATCGGACAGGTAGTAGTCATAGGTCTGGGCAAACCCGGTGTCCAGAAACGTCAGGAGTTGCTGATACGGATTAAAATCATGTACCGCTCCATATCCGAACCAGAACAGCAACCAGGTCGCGCCCAGTACCAGGCTGCCACGTGCTCCCGCCAGCCACTCCTGATCTCCTCTTGCCGCACTGTAGCTCAAGCTGTAGGCAAGGGGCACCAGGGTCAGGCCAAAAAGAATGGACGGCAGCAGGTTGAACAAAAATCCCGTGCCAACCGCGACCAGGGCACTGTTCTGTATATATTTACCTCCCTGACCTGTACCGGTGACGGTCAGGATGAAAAAGACCGGGATCGCAGTAAGGCCGCCGGCCCAGCCAAAAAGCGAGGGTAATGCCGCCGGCAGGATAAAAACCGTTGCCAGCAGCAGTGTCGGTCCGTTGAGCAGTTCTCGCCATGGGGCGCTGTTTTGCCCCGCCATTATCAGTATCCGGACATCAGAACTGGATCTGCCCGGAGTAGGGGATCAGGGCAAGGTGGCGGGCACGTTTAACCGCTTCCGAGACCTGGCGCTGATGCTTGGCACAGGTGCCGCATATGCGGCGAGGAATTATCTTGCCGCGCTCGGAAATAAGGTTGCGCAGGGTTCTGATATCCTTGTAATCAATATACTGATCTTTTTCGGTGCAGAACCGGCACACTCTTGGCCTGAACATACGTTTGCGTGGTGGCATTATTCTTCTCCCTTAAGAGTTGTTTTCTTCAGTGTCGGGTGCTTCCTGGGCTTCCGGAGAGCTTTTGTCTTCCGGCTCTTCACTCTTGTCTCCTCCGGGCACCTGCCCGGCAGGTGCTTCACCTTCTTCGGCCTCTGGCCGGTCCGTCTCCTGCGCAGCGGCAGCCGAAGCCTTTTCAACCTCGCGGGCTATGGTCTCCTGGTCTATGGAATCGGCAAGTTTGATGGTGAGAAAGCGCAGAACGCGGTCGTCAATCCGGAAAATCCGTTCCATTTCGTGAACAGAACTTCCAGGGGCAGCATAGTTGAAGCAGACGTAGTACCCGAGAGTCTCCTTGCGGATCTCATAGGCCAGTTTTCTTGTTCCCCACCTGTCTACGTCAATGATGGTGCCGCCGTCATCTGTAATGATGGCGTTGGTTCGCTCGATAATTTCGGTGAACTGTTCTTCGCCCAGGTTTGGGCGGAGAATATACGTGGTTTCGTAATGTCGCATGGTTCCTCCTCATGGTCGTCTGGCCCTCGCTGCATTCCGTATCGGGAGAGCGAGAAGGTTATAGTTGAATTTAACAGCTTACCAGCTGTGTCGTTGAAAAGTCAATAAAATATTTTAACCCGGATATTTTACAAAGGTGGTCGCGAAAAGCCTGAACGTGCCGGAGATTCAGTGTTTCGCGCGGAAAATTGATTGCGGGCATACCGGCGGCATGTCAAAAACAGTTTCCAGGAGGAACGCTGATGATTCGGTATGTTCAGGCTTTGCAGCAGGCCGCTTGTGAAATATGCGGGGTAAATATGTCTGACTCGCAAAAAGCCGCAAGTCCGATGGGGCAGTGTTGTCCTTTGTTGAGATAACGCATTGCTCTGCCGGTGTTTTTGGTTTTTGCGAGGTCATCGGTTTTTGCGGGGTGGTTTTTGTCTGAAAAAGTTTGTAGTATTATCTATTTTTCCGTGTTCTTTATTTCCTGCCACTGGCGGCGCAACTCTTCTTCGCTGCCCGCAGGTCGGCCCGTAAAGACATGGGGGTGGCGGCGGATCATCTTGGCACAGATAGACCGGAAGACGTCGGATTCCGTAAACAGCATTTTCTCTTCATGCATGGAAATCAGCATGGTAAGGATATACAAAAGGTCACCAATTTCCTCGCAGACATGGTGGTGATCGGAGGTATCGATGGCCTCGGCCAGTTCCCGGCTCTCCTCCAGTAAATATTTCCTGATGGATTCCGGTGACTGCTTCCGGTCCCATGGGCACCCGTCAGGACTGCGCAGTTGACGGATTATAGCCTTAAGCGCTTCGTACTTGTCGTAATCGCCTGCCGTCGGCATGATGCAACCTGTTTAAGTATGGTAAAGGAGAGTTTTTTTTCGAGATCGATAATCTAACATAACAGAGCTGTTTGCGCCATCGGTGTAACTTGCTCGCGGAGTATTGCGGGTTGCCCCGT
>JAJRTB010000115.1 GCA_024278495.1 Deltaproteobacteria bacterium | reverse complement strand
GCCGCGTGGTTGGTCCAGGCGGTTTTTTTCCGCAGAAAACAGGCTTCGTAGGCGTAGATAATCAGCGGGATGGTGACCGCGGTTTCCTTGCTGGCCAGGGCAAGCAGGGCGGTCAGGAAACCGCTGAGGTAGAAAAAAAGTCGGCTGCGGCCGGTTGTCAGGCGTCCCCTGATATAGAGCAGCAGGGTTGCTAGGAAAAACAGGGCCGCCAGGCTGTTCATCCGCTGGACGATGTAGGTGACGGACTGGGTCTGCACCGGGTGAACCAGCCAGAGCAGGGCGGCGCCCAGGGCAACGGGAATGCGCTCGCGGGAGGTTTTTCCGGATGCCAGGATCAATGTCCGGGAGACAAAAAAATAGAGAAGCAGGGCCGTGGTGACGTGGATCGCGATATTGACCAGGTGGTAGCCGGTCACGTCCAGGCCGTGCGCCAGGTAGTTCAGGGCAAAGCTGATGTTGGCAACAGGGCGTGATTTCAGGAGGCTTTCTGTCGCGGCCTTCCGGAGTTCTTCGATGTTGAACGCGGAGATCCTGATGGCGGGGTTGTCGGTTATGTTCGGGAGGTCGTCGAATATAAACGGAGCGCGCAAGGTGTTTGCGTACAGGAGCGCTCCGGCTGACGCCAGGACGGCGGCTATCGTCAGGTTGACCAGGAAATCCCGTGAAAAAGGGGTGTCGGACAGTGTGTTGGGTGACATTTATTCTTCCTGGACGGTTGCAGTCCAGCGTCCCCGGGCCGGGTTGTCGGCAAGTTTTTCTCGCTTCAGGCGCTGGAGGAGCGGGTAGATCTTCCTGCGGGGGATGCCTGTGATGTCTGAGAGCTCCTGGGCGGAGAGGGTGTCCGGAACGATTTCCACGAGGCAGCCCAGGATCAGGTCCGGGGCGGAGCCGTACCCGTCGGGCAGGTGGGCGGAGGCGTCTTCTTTTCGTTCATTGATGGCCGGCGGCGCAACCTTGAAATCGTCCAGCTCCAGGCCGAACAGCTCGCCGAGCTTGTCGTCACTGATTGTCCCGGTAGCTGTTTTGTGATCCTGATTGATAACCGCGTCGGCCCGGTCCCGCGCGGCCCGTCCGACCAGCTCTTCCATATCGATTCCCCGCAGGGTGAAGAACAGGGCCGGGTCTTCGTCCAAACGGGCGCCCACCCCGTACAGGGCGGCGGCGACGTGTTTGCACATGGATGCCCAGTCCGGACAGGAGCAGTCAAAAGAGATTTCCGCGGGCGTGGGGAACAGCCCCGTGCCCCTGACCATGAATATTTCCTGGAGGCTCTTGGGAAATTTGCCGGCCAGCAGGTCGGCCAGGGAGGTCAGTTCGGCCTGGCATTTTTTGGTAATCCCCCGGTTCCTGGCCGGGCTGAGCGGCTTGATCCTGATAGCCGTCCGGTAGGGATGGGCGTGGCTGCCCAGGACCTGGGCTGTGACCAGGCCCGGTTCTATTTTCAGGTCGACCACGGCCCCGTGCCGCACATAGGCGCGTCCCCGGCCGATCCGGTTCGAATAGTCGGCATAGCCCTCCAGGTTTTTGTTCCAGGCCTTGCCCCACCATGTCTTTGCCAGGGCCGTGCCCCCCAGGATCACCGGCCGGATGTCCGGATATTTTTTCCGGAGTTGTTTTCTTTTTTTCTCGGCCTTTGCCTTTCTCTCGGCCACGCTGACGTAGCGTGGGTAGAAGCTTCTTCTGTATGCCATGTTCCCTTCCTTGCCGGTGCGCGTGTTTGTTTATTGGCGGGGTGTGGAATGTCACTCCAGGCTGAACAGGTCGCGCAGCTCGTCGTTGCTCATCTCGGTCAGCCAGGTCTCTGCGCCCGTGGCCACGACGTCTTCGGCCAGTTGTTTCTTGGATTCCAGCATCGCGTCGATCTTTTCCTCGATGGTGCCCCGGGTGATGAACTTGTGGACCATGACTTTTTTGTCCTGGCCGATGCGGAAGGCCCGGTCCGTGGCCTGGTTTTCCACGGCCGGGTTCCACCAGCGGTCAAAGTGGACGACGTGGTTGGCCCGGGTCAGGTTCAGCCCCACTCCGCCCGCCTTGAGCGACAGCACCATAAAGGGAATATAGGGCGCGGTCTGGAACTCTTCAATGATCTTTTTGCGCTTGGCCACGGCAACGCTGCCGTGCAGCGTCAGGCCGGGACGGCCGAACACCTCTTCCAGAAAATTCGCCAGTGGTCCGGTCATCTCCCTGAACTGGGTGAAGACGAGGACCTGTTCCCGTTTTTCGTGGATGGTTGCGCAGATCTCCCGCAGCCTGGTAAATTTGCCGCTTTCCTTCTCGGCATAGCCGCCCGCGCCGGTGTAGTGATCCGGGTGGTTGCAGATCTGCTTGAACCTGGTGAGCGCCGCCAGGATCATGCCGCGGCGCTGGATGCCGTCCGCGTCGTCCAGCGTCCCCTCCAGCTCGGCCACCAGTTGCCGGTAGAGTACGGTCTGCTTGCGGCTCAGCTCGGCCCAGCTCTTGAGCTCCACCTTGTCGGGCAGGTCGCTGATGATGGATTTGTCGCTCTTGAGGCGGCGCAGGAGAAAGGGCGCGGTCATGCGCCGCAGCCGGCCGTACCCTTCCGGATGGTTTTCCAGTTTCCTGCTGAACCTGGAAAATTCGGCGGTCGTGCCGAGCAGGCCCGGATTGATAAAGTCGAAGATGGACCAGAAATCGCTCAGCCGGTTTTCCACCGGCGTGCCGGT
>JAJRTB010000114.1 GCA_024278495.1 Deltaproteobacteria bacterium | reverse complement strand
GAGCGTATTTCATGAGATTTGTTCTGTACATATTCCTGGCCCTGCTGGTGCTGACGACGTCAACCCCGCAGGCTCACGCCGGTCTGGCTGTCGCGTCGACCCATGGAGATGTCTCCCGCGGCTTCAATTACGACCTGTCAGACATGACGCCCCAGGAGGCGGAATGGTTCCGGACTTTTCTGAACGGGACCTTTTTCACGGACGGCTGGCAGCAGATTACCGACACTATCCTGCAGAATTTTGACGCGGAGGAGCGGATACGGCAGCGCCGTGTCCTGGAACGACTCGGGTACAAGATAGGCCGGGAGTGGAGCAGGGACAATGATGAACGTAAGATAAGCACGCCCATGCTGCGCAAGTGGGGCAGAAAGCTCAAGGCGACCGTCGATGAGCAGCCGCAACAGCTGGCCGAGGTACTTGAAGAGATAGACGAAGAGGTCGATTCACTCCTTCGCTGATACACCTTCTTCCGTACCGTTTTTACCCATTCTCCTGCTCTCCGGCCATTTTTTGAAACCGGCTTCGGCCGGTTTTTTCTATCCGGCACTCCAGGTAACCGTGGTGGAGGGTTACTTCGATCTGGTCATTGACATTGACGTCCTGGAAATCTGTGATCACCTCATCTTTTTCCTTTCGGACTATGGCATAGCCCCGGGCCAGGGTTGACAGGGGACTCACCGCGTCAAGCAGGGACGCCGCCCGTTTAAAGGCGTTACCGGCCCCGGAAATTCTGTTCTGAACGGCCGTGACCAGGCGGCGCTCAAGTTCGTTGACCTGGCCCTGGCCCAATTGCAGGCGGGCAGCGGGACTGTGCGTCAGGAGCTGTTGTTCAAGGCGGGTTGTCCGCTTTTCTTTTTCAGCCACCATCCTCCGGACGGCCCGTTCCAGAGCCTGGCCTGCCTGGTCCATGCGCAGAAGCAGGACATCGAATTTTCTGCTCCAGGAGAGCAGGGCCTGGGTCTTTCCGGACAACCTTTGCGCGCGGCGATCCAGGGAACCTGTCATGGTTCGGATCATGCGTTGTTCCAGTTGTCGAACCCGGTCCCTGAGTTGGCCGGTGTCAGGCAGGATTATCTCGGCCGCGGCGCTGGGTGTGGGTGCCCGCAGGTCCGCGACAAAGTCACTGATGGTGAAATCCACCTCATGTCCCACCGCGCTGACTACCGGTATGTCCGAAGCTGCAATGGCCCGGGCAACCACTTCCTCGTTGAAGGCCCACAGGTCCTCCAGGGAGCCTCCGCCCCGGCAGAGAACAATCAGGTCGGTCTGCATTTGTTTATTGATAACGGCCACGGCCTCGCTGATTTCAGCTCCGGCCCGGTCTCCTTGCACCGAAACAGGAAATACCGCGATTCCGGTGCCGGGGCAGCGAGTGCGGGCGACCTTCAGGAAATCATAGACTGCGGCGCCGTCGGGCGAGGTGACCAGGGTAAGATGGCGGGGCAGAAAGGGGAGAGGTTTTTTTGTGCCCGGGTCAAACAGCCCCTCCGCGTCCAGCTTTTTTTTCAGTTCTTCGAAGCGAAGGTGCAGGATACCTGTGCCGTGGAAGTCAATGGCATCGACAATGATCTGGTAGTCACCCCGGGGTTCATAGACGGATATTCTTCCCCTGCAGATGACCTTCCGGCCGTCTGCGGGCAGCTCATCCAGGTAGCGCTGCTGCATCTTGAAAAGCACGGCCTTGAGCCGGGACTGCTCATCCTTGAGGGTGAAATAGATGTGACCGGAAAAGGGCCGGCGCAGGTTTGATATCTCTCCGGCAACACTGACAAAGGGAAAAGCCCCCTCCAGCAGGCCCCTGATCGAGGCGTTTATCTCGGTGACGGTCAGAATTCTTGTCTGTTCCACGTTTTTTCCTGTCTGTTTGTAACCAGTCACAGGGTACAATGAAAAAATGTATACGACCGCTTACGTCTGTTCCGGTACAATTGTTCATGAATTTTCTGAACTAACACTGTATAGTACAAAGTTCCTTCACTTGAAAGAAATTATTAACGGAGCTGTTCAGATCAGATTACAGGTGTCTGAAAGAAGCAGAACCGCTTGCTGATTTGACGGCCTTGATCCAGGGGCACGAACACCCGTCGGGCACTATGATGCTTAAGGAAGGTACGATACTGATCCATCGGTTTCGTGACGCATGGCGAATCCGACCGATCAGCGTTGTCACCTGTTGAATTGTCGTGGTGCGCGGCCTGTGGTAATGGCTTTTACGAATTCATCAATATTGACAGAGAGAGAAATATGAGCGAACACAGCGCATTCAAGCGTCTTCACGCGGAGCAGAAGGCCGAGGAAAAGGTCGAGGGGCTGCTTGAGCAGATGGGGCTGCCCGAAGGGGCCATAACATTTATCCGTCGCAACCTGCGGACCATCTGGATCGTGACCGGCTGCGTGGTGACCCTTGTGGTGGCCGTTTCCCTGTATGGCTCCTACACGTCGTACCGGGAGACCAGGGCTGCGTCAGCCCTGACCGCGGCCATGAAAGCCGGGGACGCCGACAGGGTGAAGTTGCTCGGTGATGTCGTTGACAGGTATGATTCGACCGATTCCGGCCTCTGGGCCCGGATCGAACTGGCAAATATTCATGCCGGAGAGGGCGATTTCGACAAGGCCGTTGCTGAACTGCTGATCGTGAAAGACCGGGTCGCACCCGACAATCCGCTCATGCCGCTTGTGCTCTTCAAACTGGCCGGGCTCCATGAAAGGACAGGGGCCGTGGACAAGGCCCTGGCCGCGTACGGGGAGCTGACGCCATACCAGGGGTTTGACGCCATTGGCGCCAAGGCAATGGGACGTCTGTATGAGCAGGAGGGTAATACCCGGCTGGCCCTGGCACAGTACCAGAAATTTCTTGGAGCTGCCGAGGAAGAGGGGGCGCCGGGCGCGGCTGATCCCGACCTGGAGATGATCCGGGCCAGGGTCATGGCGCTGCGCAACTGATGCAGGTAATCAGGTCTCCGGCCGTGATGACGGCCTGGGCCGAGGCTGAGCGCCGGGCCGGCCGTCGTATTGTGCTGGTGCCGACCATGGGTTTTTTTCACGAGGGCCATCTGAGCCTGATGCGCCTGGCAGCCGGGCACGGGGACAGGGTCGTGGTCAGCCTTTTTGTCAATCCCGCCCAGTTCGGCCCGGGTGAGGATCTTGCCGCGTATCCCAGGGATTTTGAGCGTGACCGCGACCTGGCCGGGCGGTCTGGGGTTGATGTGCTGTTTGCCCCTGATGTTGAGGACATGTATCCCCCCGGCTTTCAGACAACCGTGTCGGTGGGAGATTTGACCCGGCATCTTTGCGGTTCTTCCCGTCCCGGTCATTTTGACGGGGTGGCCACTGTGGTGACCAGGCTCTTTGGCATTACCCGGGCAGATGCGGCTGTTTTCGGTGAAAAGGATTTCCAGCAGCTGGCTGTTATCCGGCGCCTGGTCGCCGACTTGAACCTGGGCCTTGAAATAATCGGCCATCCCATAGTCCGGGAGGAGGACGGGCTGGCCATGAGTTCCCGCAACACCTATCTTGATGAAGATGAGCGCGCGACAGCCCTCTGTCTGTATGAATCGTTGCGGCTGGCCCGCCGGGAAGTTGCGGCAGGGGTGCGGGACTGCGCGCTTCTGAGGGAACGAGTCCGGGCCCATATTCTGGCCCGGCCCGGCACGGAAATTGATTATGTCGCCCTGGTTGACACCGCGACCCTTGAGCCCTGTGAGCGCGTGACGGACACGACTCTGCTGGCCATGGCCGTCCGGATCAACAACAGGGTGCGGCTGATAGACAACGGTCTGGTCCTGACCGGGACCTGACCGCGTACAATGTAGTGGTTTTATACATTTTTTCATTGTACCCTGTGATTGGTTACAACCATTGATGTGTGGAGTACCGTGATGACACGTTACATGCTGAAGGCAAAGATTCACCGGGCAACCGTGACTGAATCCGACCTGGATTACGAGGGCAGTCTGACCGTTGACCTTGATTTGCTGGAGGCCGCCGGAATTGTGCCGTTTGAGCAGGTCGGGGTCTACAACATCAACAACGGCGAACGGTTTGAAACCTATGTTATCGAAGGGGAACGGGGCACGGGCGTCATCGGTCTCAACGGCGCGGCTGCCCGCAAGGGCATGATCGGCGACCTGATCATCGTCGCCACGTACGCCGGGGTTCCGGAGGCGGCGCTCGCGGGGTATAAACCGACCATTCTCCTGCTCGATGAACGAAACAGGATCAAGGAACATATTTACAGGTGAGGTGCAAGAATGCCGGGTTTTGAGGTTTTTGGCGACGAAGAGAAAAAAGAGGTCCTTGAGGTTTTTGATACCGGGGTACTGTTTCGCTACGAGTTCGGCCCCCAGCGTGGCGATGTCTGGAAGGTCAGGCAGTTTGAAGAGGCCTTTGCAAGTTATGCCGGAGCCGGGTACGGCCAGGCCGTCACTTCGGGCACTGCGGCCCTGAAGGTCGCCCTGGCCGCGCTTGGCGTGGGGGCGGGTGACGAGGTCATCACCCAGGGATTTACCTTTGTTGCCACCTGGGAGGCCGTTTTTGACGTGGGCGCGGTCCCGGTTTTCACAGAAGTGGACGAGACCCTGAACATGGATCCGGCCGACCTGGAGAAAAAGATCACCGACAAGACCGCGGCCATTATCCCGGTTCACATGCTCGGAGCCCAGGCCAGGATCGGGGAGATCACAAAGATCGCCGCCAGGCACAATATTCCGGTCATCGAGGATACGGCCCAGGCGGCCGGCGCCCGGCTTGGCGGCAGGCATCTTGGCACCTTCGGGACCTGCGGCACGTTTTCCTTTGATTCGGTCAAGACCATGACCACCGGCGAGGGCGGCATGATCATCACTGATGATGAAAAACTGTGGCGGGCCATGTCCGAGTACCATGATCACGGCCATGATCACGCGGTTAATCCCGGCGGCAGGGGCGGTGAAGGCCGCTCATTCATAGGATTCAACTATCGGATGATGGAGCTCCAGGGCGCCATCGGCCTGGCCCAGCTGGCCAAGCTGGATGATATGATCGCGCGTCAGAAAGAGAACAAGGCGCAGCTCAAGGCGGCGGCGGCAAAGATCAGCGGCGTCACCTTTCGCGAGATTCTCGATGAAGAGGGGGATTCCGCCACCTTTCTGGCCTTTATGCTGCCGGACAGGGTACAGGCCGCAAAAGTGAACGAGGTGTTGCGTGATAACGGGGCCGGGGCCATTAACTTTGGCGAGAATACCTGGCATTTTTATCCCCGCTGGGAGCACCTGCTCAACGGCTCGACCCTGTGCAGGGGCGGCTGGCCTTTCAGCGCCCACGGCAAGCGGAGGGTGGTCTATGATCCGGATGCCCTGCCGCAATCAGCGG
The DNA here is from genome assembly GCA_024278495.1 of Deltaproteobacteria bacterium. Taxonomy (GTDB): domain Bacteria; phylum Desulfobacterota; class Desulfobulbia; order Desulfobulbales; family Desulfobulbaceae; genus UBA10518. The sequence continues at coordinate 10,339 of JAJRTB010000114.1, read as the reverse complement.
ATATCATGAACCGGACCCTGGTGTACCAGGTGCCCGTCAAGCTGGGCGAGGAGCAGAAAAAGACCATGCTTGAGGCCCTGGCCAGGGCCGCCGCCCTGTAGGGTCGGCAAGCGCTTGCACCATTGAAACAGAAAAAACGGATGGGTGGATATCCCACGAGTAGTTACGCAGGTTGACGGGGGCTGTCCGCATCCGGATGTCCCGGCTTTCAGGGGATCAGATATACGTCAAAGCGCGTGGTCCTGCCGGTGATGCTGTGGGACGGCTTGGGCCCGGCCAGTGTCACGGCCCTGGCCGGCCTCTTGACCACGACCTTTGCCGTGGCGCCATTGAGCGCTGCCTCAAGAAGCTCAGGTCCGTTGTCCTCGTGCCCCAGCAGGACCTGGAGAATCTGCATCTCTTTCTTGACCAGGGCGCTCTTGGTCCGCCGCGGAAACATGGGGTCCAGGTAGATAACGTCAAACGTCCAGTGGCCGGCCGCATCATGGTGCAGTTGCCTGATTTTTACCAGGCTGTCCCCGCAATGCAGGGTAATTCTGCCGGCAATCGCACGTGTTTCAGCCGCGGCCCTGGCCCGGCGCAGACCGTCGCGCAGAAGGGCGGCCACGACAGGGTTGCGCTCGTACACGCTCACCCGGCATCCGTACTGAGCCATCTGAAAGGCATCCCTGCCCAGGCCACCGGTTGCGTCCAGGACATTGAGCCGGCGCTGCGGGTGTGCTCCCAGGGCCCGGCGGAGGAGTTCCCTGCCGCCCTGTTTGCGCCGGTGGGCAGCATGCCCTTTGACAAACTCTGCCGTAATCCGGCTTTTTCTCAAGGGGCCGCGGGTGAGGCTGAGCCGCAGGGAATCGTCAAGGAACTCCAGGATAAGGTCGTGCTGTTTTCTGTCGGTTACCAGGGGGATCCCCAGGGATCCGGCTATTCCTGCCGCCTTTTCCCCATGATCATCCCGGTTGTGAAAAAATCCTACGCTTGTCGCTGCATGCATTGTGCTGGATAATCGTATGTGGTCTGTTACGGATAATTTCCGTGAACATTGCAGGATCCGGATTCAGGGTTGTGTAAACAGGTCCCGGCTCCGGGATGATTATTGTCCGGTCACGTGAAAATGACAAGATTCTTTTGCAGAACGATCGCGGTCCTGGCAGGCCTGCTGATGACCGCGGGTATCAGTTGGGCCTGGACCGGCACCGTGGTCAAGGTGATCGACGGCGACAGCCTGGTGGTGCGGGGTCCGCGCGGGACCGTTGAGATTCGGCTGTACGGGATAGATACGCCCGAGTACCGGCAGCCATTCAGCAACAAGGCCAAACAGTTGTCCAGGCGCCTTGTGTACCGCAGGGAAGTTCAGGTGCGCCAAAAGGACGTGGACCGATACGGGCGGGTCGTCGCCGTTGTGTCCATTGACGGGACAACCCTGAACCGTGAACTCGTTGCCCGTGGGCTTGCCTGGTATTACGCCAGGTACTGCCGTGAGCAGCCGTTGTGCCGCGAACTGGAGTCCCTGGAAGAGGATGCCCGCGGAAGAGGGGCAGGGCTCTGGCGGGACAGGGATCCCACGGCTCCGTGGGACTGGAAGCGCCGGCAGAGGGAGAGGTCCGTGCCTGTATCAGGGCCGCCGGAGCGGTTCCTGTCCTGGTTGCAGGCTGTGCTCTGGAGGTGGCTCGACGACTGACGGGTTGTGCATGGTAACTCGTCACTGGGTTTGTAACTCTGCGATTGTACCTACCCATAATTTGTAAGTGGTCAGGGGTGCCGCAGATTCGTGCAGGCGCGACTGACCGCTATAGCCGACTATGCGGGCAGTCGCGACCGTGCGAAGATGCGGTGCCCCTGATCACTTACTGTGCATGGGGTCCCCGCCATATCCAAGCCGGTCCCAACGCATCCTGCCGGAGGCGCCGTGGCATTCAAGGCAGTCGAGGGCATTTTCAGCCGGCGCTACCCCGTGGTTGATCCGTTTGAAGGAAACCGTCGGCACAAAGCCGTACTGCCCGCTGTAGGGCAGGACAATGGCCTTCATGCCGGTCGCGGCTATCTCGTTCCACCCGGAAGCGGGAAAGAGTTCCGGCCCCTCCGCGGCCAGTACCGGTGAGATGAGATAGCGGTATTTGGCGTCATAGAGCTGGGTGGCGTAGACACGTTTGAAGGGCGCTATTTTTGAGGCCGCTCCCCGGTCCGCCGGTTTCTGCAGGATGGTCAGACTCTCCGGGCGAACCCTCTTGCCCCTGGTATAGATAATATCACTGCCGTCATCCCAGAGATAGGCAGGTATCAGGTTGGTGCCGGTGCGCACGCCATTGCGGTTGAAGAGCGTCGTATTCGTTCCGTCAGGCTCTTTTCGGAAAAGAGGTGCGGTCTTGCCGGCCATCACCCAGTTCCAGCTGATCAGGGTGGGGCTGGATGCTCCGTAGACGGGGATGTGGCAGGTCTGGCAGGCAATGGTCCGGCCGTGACTGTTCAGCTCGGTCAAGGTGTGGGGCGCGTCCGTATGACAGGTGACGCAACCCGTTTGCTCTGTCCCGGTTGCACGGCTCAGGGTATGACCGCTGCGCAGGTGACAGGTCTGGCATCTGAAACCTTCCCGGGCCATGTGGACATCCTTCTGGCCGGGGGCGGCGGTATGGTCCGTTCCGGCAAGGCCACAGTCGGCAAAGTGACAGGCAGTACAGTTCCTGATGGAGGGGATACCGGCGCTTCTTGCCAGGCTCAACAGGTCGAGACCGGCGATCTTCTCAGGAGGGGCGCCGGGCCGGTAGGTGTTCGTGGTATCATGGCAGACAAGACAGTTGACCATATCCGGTCCGGCTGTCTCAAGGTTGATATCATGGGGCGGAATACTTATATGACAGGCCATGCACCGCTCCGGGTTTGATCCGACATCTATGCCGAATCCGGTGAGGGAGTCTTTTTTTCCGAACCAGGTCTGCTTGCCGTTTATGTTGCGCTGCCTCTTCCAGCTCCAGTGCGAACTCCGGCGGATTTCCCCGGCCTGGTCGCGGTGGCATTCGAGGCACTTGACAGTCACGTCCCGCTCTGTCCTGAATAATCCTTTTATCCGGAGATGCGGCTCAAGGGCATGAGCAGGGCCGGGCTGGAACGTTGTGAGGAGAAGCGCTCCCAGCAGGAACGGCAGGGTCCTGGAAACGAGTTGTCTACGCATTTTTGGCGCCATGTTGGCGGACAATCTGATTGATTTCATTCCTGTCTATGGTTTCTTTTTCAAGGAGGGTCCGGGCGATGGAGTCCAGGACCGCCCGATGTTCACTCAGTATCTGCCGCACGGTTGCGCTGGCGGAACTGATCAGGTTGTTGACCTCGGCGTCGATGATTCTGGCTGTCTGCTCGCTGAAGATCTGGCCGGGTTGACCGTTTAACGGATCGGACGGCCTGAAGGTGACGGGGCCGATTTTGTCACTCATCCCCCACTCGCAGACCATTCTGCGGGCAATGTCGGAGACCCGTTCTATATCGTTCCCCGCGCCTGTGGTGACATTGTTGAAAACAGCTTCTTCGGCAAGCCGTCCGCCCAGCAGGGTGCAGAGGCTGGCAAAGAGGTAGGCGCGATCCTGGGAATAGCGGTCGTGTTCCGGCAACTGCATGGTCAATCCCAGGGCCTTGCCGCGAGGGATGATCGTGACCTTGTGGACCGGGTCGGAATCGGGCAGCATCCAGGCCACCAGGGCGTGGCCCGCCTCGTGGTAGGCGGTTATCTCCTTCTCCTTTTCCGTTATAATCAGTGAACGGCGCTCCGCTCCCATCATGACCTTGTCCTTGGCCTCTTCCAGGATTGCCATATCAATGGTCGAGCGGCCGGCCCTGGTGGTCAGCAGGGCCGCCTCGTTGATCATGTTGGCCAGCTGGGCCCCTGAAAAGCCCGGGGTGCCCCTGGCGATTATGCTCCAGTCCACGTCCGGCCCGGCCTTGATCTTGCGGGCGTGGACCTTGAGGATCTTTTCCCGTCCCGCCACATCGGGCAGGGGAACCATGACCTGCCGGTCAAACCGGCCGGGCCTGAGCAGGGCTGGGTCAAGGATGTCCTGCCGGTTGGTCGCGGCAATAACAATAACATGGTCGTTGGCCTCAAACCCGTCCATCTCGACCAGGAGCTGGTTCAGGGTCTGTTCCCGTTCATCGTTGCCTGCTCCGCCGCCTGCGCTGCGGTGGCGGCCCACCGCGTCAATCTCGTCAATAAAGATGATACAGGGCGCCTTTTTCTTGCCCTCCTTGAAGAGGTCCCTGACCCTTGATGCGCCAATTCCGACATACATCTCAACGAAATTTGAGCCGCTGATCGAGAAAAAGGGCACGCCGGCCTCTCCGGCAATGGCGCGGGCCAGCAATGTCTTGCCTGTGCCGGGATCACCGTACAGGAGGACCCCGGCAGGTATGCGGGCGCCCGCGTCCGTGAACTTGTCCGGGTTTTTCAGAAAATCAACGATCTCGGCGACCTCTTCCTTGGCCTCATCCACCCCTGCCACGTCTCTGAAGGTTACCTCCGGGTTCTCTGTGTCAATGAGCTGGGCACGGCTCTTGCCAAAGGCCATGGCCCTGTTTCCCCCTCCACCCCCACTGCCTGAAGTCCGCATGAAGAAAAACCAGAAGATGAAAAGAAGGATAAAGGGAACCCAGGATAAAAAGGTCTTGAGGAACCAGTGGGGCCGGCGTTCCTCCTGAACCTCGATGTTGATATTTTTTTTCAGGAGCAGGGGCAATGCCTTGCTGGGCGGGGGAACAATGGTCCGATAGATTTTGTTGTCAGAGGTGACCCAGCTGATGTGGCTCCCCTTGATCGTCACGGTTGACAGGTGTCCTTCCTCCACTTTCTGGAGGAATTCATTGTAGCGGATATAGGTTATGTCTGCAGGAGGTTGTTTGAGGTAGTTGAGCAGGAGAAGACCGACCAGGCCGATGATCAGCCAGATGGACAGGTTCTTGTAAAAATAGGACACGCGTATTTTCTCCCTGATGGCGATAAATCAATAATGATTTGTTGGGGATATGGTACCATAAAACCAGTGCCGGGTAAAGAGGCCGCCTGTTGTTTCCCTGCCTGAATTAACGCGGAAAGGAAGCCGCCCGCATAGTCGGCTATCAGAGTCTCCCCGCGGTCAGTCGCGCCTGCACGAATCTGCGCCACCCCTGACCACTTGCAAATTATAGGCAGGTACAATCGCAGAGTTACAAACCCAGTGACGAGTTACAACATGACGGCAGTATGCTCCAGGGAGATTTTTGGCGCAAGCCTTGTCTCCGCACACCAGTACACTTTTTTCGCTGCGATTTTTGTGAGCGTTGATGAGCCCGCAAGGAAGGCGCAGGAAGCGGCAACGGCCGGGCAGAATGAGACAGGCAGGCAGGTTGTGGCGCGTATTCGTCGGATTGGTGACTTTTTCCGGTCAGTCACAAAGGAAAACCCCGGAGCCGCCACTCCGGGGTCTGGACAAGCGTACTCGTTTCCGGCTCAGGTTGAGTAGCTGTTCCTTATATAGCATGCCACATGCCATAGTTCGTGAAAAAGATTTGTCTTATGGCGGTCGCACTGTTTAACATTCCGGTATTACAGAACAATTAATGAAAAAAGAAAATTATGGAGGCACCTCTGTCTTGCGCGGGAAGAGAACGATATGGGCGCATTTTGCTTCCGGTAAACGATGCGATGACTTATTCTGCTCCTGGTATAAAAATGAATAACGCTTCATTTTTATCCTCGTGTTTTTCTTTTAAACTTGATCAGGCAGATTGATTTGTGGTACCTAATATAATGAATCCAAAAAGAATGTTATGAGATATTCTGATTTCCGTTTTTTGCGACATGCCTATGTTCTTTTTATGGAATTTAGTTTAGCTTTATTTTTCTTGAGAAAATATGTCTCTTTTTCTTGACAATAGATTTTTTTTATCGTTAAAGGGAACTATTGAAAAGGAAATAAAGGGACACGTCCATTTACAGGTAACGTGTCCCGGACCAAGACGAACCATCAAGGAGAAAAGGAGGTAAAAAAGCTGCGAGGCATGCCGCCTCTGTTGACCTGGTGTCGGTTCCGGCGTTCAGTCGAGCGCCAGGTTTCCGGCAGCGGTTAGCGACGAGGCCGGCAGGTTTGACCGGTACACATCCGCCAATGGTGCCGGTCAAAAAATGAAATTTAATCCAGGTAACTGGAGGACAGGCTTATGGAAGGTGTCTTGTTTGTCGTTTTCTGGCTCAGTGCTGCCGCACTCCATACCCTGTTTGATCTCAAGATCAAACAGGTTGTTCAGGCCGGCAGGGAAGAAAGTGATTTTTTCTAGCCCTGAGTCCGGAAAATTCCCACAGTATTTTTATAAATTTTCCAATTCTTGAATGATTTATGGAGGTGCAGTCGTTATGAATAATAATCTTTTAGCAAAAGTCCTGCCGCAGGAAGGTGGGCTTCAGGGGACGAGCGCCGGGGCATATAATGCCGTAATAGCGTTGCTCGGCTTATTCACCCTAATTGGCGTGGCTTTCGGTGTCCATGCGATGCTGGTCGGCCATGAACACGCGTACGGGATTTCCCGTGAGGTGCCCTGGGGCCTCATGCTTGCCGCGTACGTCTTCTTTGTTGTGACCTCAACCGGTCTGTGTCTTGTCTCGTCCATCGGGCACGTGTTCGGGGTTGAGTCCTTTAAACCCATTGCCAAGCGGTCAGTTTTCCTGGCCATAGCCACGATTATTGCCGGTTTTCTTGTTATCGCCTTTGAGATTGAAAACCCCTGGCGCATGGCGATTTACAATGTTATCTCGCCCAATCCGACGTCAAACATCTGGTGGATGGGAACCCTGTACGGAGCCTACCTGTTCTTTATGCTCATAGAGTTCGCCCTGCTGCAGATGGGTGAGCACAAGAAGGCGGGGTACCTTGGCCTGGCCGGTGTAATCGCCGGTGTGGCGGCGCATTCCAACCTGGGGGCGGTGTTCGGCCTGCTGAACGGTCGCGAGTTCTGGCACGGTCCCTACATGCCGATTTACTTTATCACCTCGGCCATGATGTCCGGCTGCGCTGCTGTTATTTTCTTTCACTGGACCGCGTACAAGATCAACGCCTGGAAGATGAGCGACACGCTCAAGGACTCGCTCTCCTCTGTTGCCAAGCTCGGCGCCCTGCTCTATGTCGTTATCATGTTTTTTACCACCTGGAAGATCATCTCAGGTATTTCCGGTCACCCGCCGGGAAAATATGAGGCGATCATGTCGTTTCTGACCGGTCCCTATGCCGCCAATTTCTGGATTGGTGAAATTGCCATGGGCCTGGTGATTCCCTTTTTGATTATCCTGGCGGTCAAAGCCAGGAATATACCGCTGATGGCCCTGGGCTCTGCGTCCAGTATCATCGGCATCTTTTTCATGCGTTATGACCTGGTCGTTATCGGTCAGCTGGTTCCCGGGTTCCACGAGTTCAATATCGTGGATATGCCCCACCTGCTGCCCTACTCGCCGACTCTGCACGAGTACATGGTGACCTTTGGCGGTTTTGCTTTCTGTGCGGCTCTCTTCATGGTAGGCGAAAGAATGTTCCGCGGCCACCTGTCGGAGGATCATTGAGCGTAAACCCAGCCGGAGGGCTGTTTCAGGCCCTCCGGTTTATGGAACAGGAGAGACCGGCATGGTCAGAAAAAAACATGAAATAGCGCCGATGCGGCCTGACGTACCGGTCTATCCGATCGGAGTCGCCGCCAGGCTCCTGAACGTGCATCCGCGCACCTTGCGTATTTACGAGAAGGAAGGGCTGATACGTCCGGCCCACGTGGGTTCCAGGCGTTTATTTTCCGCAAACGATATTCAGTGGATTACCTGCCTTCGATCGTTTATTCATGACGAAGGTATCAGTATCCCGGGGTTGAAAAAACTGCTGGCCCTGGTTCCCTGTCATGAAATCGCCGATTGTCCGGCCGAGGTCCACGAATGTTGTGAGGCCAGGGTAGACATGGCCGTTCCAAGGACCCTGCATAAGGTCGGAGACGCGGCGGCAGCAGGCAAGGCCAAGGAGGCGGACAGGCAAAAAAAGAAATCCACCGGCCAAAAAAAAAAGCGCCAGTCCTCCGGTTAGCAAGCAGGCCGGACCGGGATGTCGAGCCGGGGCGGGTATATTTTGGTTGAACTGTCGGCAGCAGGCCGCTTGTGAAACATGCTTGCTTGCGTAACCGGCAGGCATGAAAAAGCAGGGGCATCCTGGGACGGTTCCCCTGTTTTTTTTGAACCTGGCAATGCCTGAAAACTTCCTGAACAGAAGGGGTTAAAGCTGTCCGATTATTGCCAGCCAAGGCTTGCATTTCATTTTTTTTTACAGTATCGTGATGATTCATAATGAATGGTCATTCAGTGCCAGCGGGTATGTTAGCCGGTATCGCAATAAGACGCGAACCCGGCGGGTCAGTCTTGAGACCTCTTGATTCACAGGTTATGTAACTATGTGTTTATCTTTACCCCAAAATCTGAATCCGTGACGAAAATTCGCGGTTTTGGCAACTAACGTATTGAAAAAGTGAAATATTTGTTCTCTCATTCAACCAGACGAGTTCTCACTCGACATCGCCCGTCAGAGCGCCCACCCGCGGCCCATCTGCAAGCGATCAAACCATGGGGCATAGATTACTATAGCCCGATGGCCCGATCACTTTCATCTGCACCACGGGTGAACGCTCACGAATCCAGGCAAAAGTATGCGCTTTTTTTACAAAGCCAACACGTTTGAAGCAATATTTGTGCAGTGCAACACCTTATTACTTACATCAAGGAGAGTGTAATGATTATTAAGGATCTGGAAAAGCTGCAGAACGAGGGTGTCGACTCCATACCCTCTGCTGAACGCAGGACGTTTCTCAAGGCGGGGCTTGCCATCACCGGTGTCTTTCTCGGCGGAACGGTCCTGTCTCTGACCTCGGCAAAAAAAGCCCACAGCGCCCTTGGCGGTTTGCCTGAACCGCAGAAGTTCCCCTACAGCCCTCATTATTCCATGGTCATCCGGCAGAATCGCTGTGTTGACTGCGAGCGCTGCAAAGAGGCCTGCGTCAAGACAAACCATGTTCCCTCCTACGGGTACCGGACCACCATCCTGGAGATTCAGCGCCCGGCCGGCCCCGGAAAGCTTGAGCGTGACTTCATGCCGGTTCTCTGCAACCACTGCAACCGTCCTCCCTGCGTCCGGGTCTGTCCGACCAGGGCAACCTACAAGGACAAGAAGACCGGCATTGTTATGATGGAGTATAAAAAATGTATCGGCTGCAAAACCTGCATGGCCGCATGTCCTTATAATGCACGCTATTTCAAGGAAGAGAACAGGGCGGTTGACAAGTGTAACTTCTGCTATGATACCCGCTTGACCAAGGGGAAGAAGGATACGGCCTGTGTTGAAGCCTGTCCCGCTGACGTCCGGGTGTTCGGCGACATCAGCGACTCCGGCAGCAGGGTGTACAGGCTGGTCCACCAGCAGGATAAGATCGTCTGGGTGCTGCGGCCCGAAACCGGCGCCCTGCCCAATGTCTTTTACATGAATGATTAATTCCTGCCGGAGGTATAGAGCCATGAAGTTGAACAAGACACTTGTATATTCTATCGGGTTTGTGGTCGGAGCCGGCCTGCTCTGTTCAGTTGTTGCCGCACCATCCATTGGCCATGCGGAAGAACCGTATGATGAGGACACCTACGGTCCTGAGAAGCTGATCGTCTGGAATAAACCGGTGCCCAGGGTGACCTTCAGCCATAAGGTCCATACCATGGACGCCGGCCTGGAGTGTGATTCCTGTCATGATGATCTCTTTGAGATGGAGGCTGGTGCCGTCGAGGAAAAGGAAGATTTTACCATGGCTTCCTTTTCCAGGGGGAACTACTGCGGCGCCTGTCATGACGGTGACACCGCGTTCAGCTCCAACAGTTATGAAATGTGTTCCGCCTGTCATACCGCCCCCAATACCATTGTTTTCACCAGGCCGGTCAAGGCCGTTGTCTTTGATCATAAGCTCCATGTTGACGACATGGGCTTTAACTGCACCAACTGCCACAGCGATATCTTCAAGATGCAGATTGGTCATGCCGAGAAGCAGCCCGAGGCCTTTGTCATGGAGGCCCTGTACAAGGGGCAGTACTGCGGCGCCTGCCATGACGGTGAGCAGGCCTTTGCCTCAAACACCCGGTGCACCTCCTGTCATATCGGGGTCCTTGGCTTTGACCGGCTTTTCGGGCACGGTGAAAAGAAAAAGGGAGGACATTGACCAGAACCCCGCTCTGAAACGTTCCGGTGCGCTCTTTCGCGTGTCTTCCGGTGCGTTCTGATCTTGCGTGAACCCGTTCTGCCGTTTCTGCGGCGGAACGGGTTTTTTT
>JAJRTB010000113.1 GCA_024278495.1 Deltaproteobacteria bacterium | reverse complement strand
TCAACGGCGACGCGTTCCCTCCTGGACAGAAAAACAGCGGCCTCGTCCATTGAGCCGCCGTCCGGCAGCACAGCCTGTTTTTTTGTTGTGCCGCCGCGGCTGAGCAGGTTCCGCAGGACCCGGTGGGCGACCAGATCAGGGTATCGGCGGATCGGTGAGGTAAAGTGGAGGTAGTTCTCCGCGGCCAGGCCGAAATGGCCCGCGTTTTCAGGGGAATAGCGGGCCTGCTGCATGGTGCGGAGCATGAGGTTGCTCAGCACGTACTGGGCGGGAGTGTTTTTTGCCTCCTTGACCACCTGGGCAAACCAGGCCGGGGTCAGCTCAAAGCGGGGGAGGTCAAAGCCCATGGCCGCCGTTGCTTCGGTGAACCGCTCCACCTTGACGGGGTCGGGCCGCTCATGGATCCGGTAGAGGACCGGCATGTTCTTTTCCATCAGGGTCGCGGCCACTGCCTCGTTTGCCGCCAGCATGCACTCTTCGATGAGCTTGTGGGCCTGGTTGCGCTCGGCCCTGTTGATCAGCTCAATCCGGTCGCCCTGCAGGTGAATCTCCGGCTCCGGGATATCAAAACCGATGGAGCCGCGCTGCTCCCGCTGTTGCCACAAAAGATCGGCCAGCCGGGCCGCGTGGTCCAGCATGGTAAGGAGTCCCTTATACTTTTTCCTGATTCCGGCATCGCGGTCATAGACGATTTGACGGACCGTGTTATAGGTGAAACGGTGGTGGCTGCGGATCATGCTCCTGCAGAACTTCTGCCCGGTGCGCCTGCCTTTATTGTTAAAGTCCAGGATCGCGGTGAAGGCGGGCCGGTCCTGGTCAGGCACCAGGCTGCACAGGTCGTTGGAAAGGCGTTCCGGCAGCATGGGGATAACGCGGCCGGGAAAATAAACACTGGTGCCCCGGCGGTACGCCTCCCGGTCGAGGGCCGTGCCGGGCCGGACATAATGGCTGACATCGGCGATGGAGACGTAGAGCCGGTAGCCGCTTTTGGTTTTTTCCACGCAGATCGCGTCGTCAAAATCCCTGGCGGTCGCTCCGTCAATGGTGACGTGCGCAATATGACGCAGGTCGGTGCGGTCGTCTTCGCAGCGGGTCAGGGGTTGCAGGTCGTCTGCCTCCCGGAGGACATGTGCCGGAAAATCCTGGTCCAGCTCAAATTGTTCAATGGCCATCCTGATCTGGACCGATGCCAGGAGCGGATCACCGAGAATTTCAAGGACCTTGCCCTCGGGCGGCCGGCCGCCGATGCCATGGTTGAGGAGTTCCACCAGGACCGCCTGGTTATTGGCGGCGCCCAGACTGTTACCACGGCGGACCCGGACGGTGAAGGGGAGCCGGTCATTGTCCGGCGTGACAAAGCCGGTCTTTCCCGATGCCGTGTAGATGCCGCAGAGCCGGGTGATGCCCCTCCTGAGGATCTTGATCACCCGGGCCTCCGGCCTGGCCCGGCCGGTTTTGAGCTGGATCAGAACCGTGTCGCCGTGGCTGGCGCCGTTTAAATTTGTCCGGGCAATGAACGGGTCCTTGGCGCCGGGTCCGGCGCCCTCGACAATGGCAAATCCGAAGCCGCGGCTGTTCAGCTCCAGCACCGCCTTGACCAGGCCGGCGTTGTCAGAGAGTCGGTACGTATTGCCGCGGCGCGTTATTTTTTTCTGCTTTTCGAGGCTCGCCATGGCCTCTCTGACGGTTTTACGGGCATGACGGGGCAGGTCCAGGGCCGTAATCAGGGCGCCCATGGAGACGGAGTCGTTGCGGTCGGCAAGATAGGCGATGATCCGGTCCGCGAGAAATGTCGGTGAATTCCTGTTGCCGCTCCGGTGCCGCCGTTTTTTAGACGGAGTGGCGGGCTGGTGTTTTGAAAAATGTTTTTTAGCCATAAAAATAAGTTGGTGTAATGGTGTCGCAGGTATTACTTTCTTGTAACAGAGGTGTTTCCATAGTTTTGTCGGGAGAAAAGCCGTGCCTGGCCGCGGCGTGTTTTTTCTTTGTTCACCCGTGCGTATCTGCTAGAGTGAACGGAACCGGCTCTCCCCGGTTACGTGTACTGATACTGTACACTATTTAATACGTAAGAAAAGGGAAAGGGCCGTTTTTTCAGATTATGTCCAGTCGGCGCAGTGAATTTGACATAGAAGGGTATCGCCGGGAGATGCGGAAGTTGATCGGCGAGGGCCCGGCAACAGAAGTGTTCTGGCGTGCCCTGGATTTTTCCCTTGAAGCGCACGGTAGCCAGCAGCGTCGTTCCGGCGACCCCTATATTGTTCATCCCTGCAACGTGGCCAGGATCCTGGCCGAGGAACTGGATATTCATAATGTCGAGATCCTGGCCGCGGCCCTGCTGCACGACACGGTCGAGGATGTCGATTATGTTGACGCGCCTCTGATCCGCGAAAAGTTCGGCGCCAATGTCGAGGCTATTGTCGAAGGGTGCACCAAGGTCACCCATTACACCGGCGACAAGCAGTCGTTCAAGAAGATGGTCCACCGCAAGATCTTCAGCGGCGCGGCAGCCATGCCCGAGGTTATCCTGGTCAAGCTGGCCGACCGGCTCCACAATTTGCGGACGCTCGCTTCCATGCCCAAGCACAAGCAGCAGCGGGTCGCGGACGAGACCCTGGATATTTACGCGCCCATGGCCACCATTCTTGGCCTGTTTGCCATCAAACGCGAGATGTACAACCTGGCCCTGGCATACAAGTTTCCCCGCCAGGGCAATAAGTTGCAGGCCAAAATCAACAAGCTGAAAAATGATCCGCGCGTTCTTGCTATTGTTGACAAACTGCGGGAGGCGCTCAAGGCGGATAATATTACCAGCCAGGCCTCGGTCAGGACCAAGGGCCTCTGGGGGTATTATGATCCCAGGAACAGGATCCTGATCAAGGAGATCGAGAGCCCTCAGGAGATCCTGCTTCTGGTCTCAAGCCGCAAGGCCTGCTACGAGGCCCTGGGCACCTTGAATAAAATCTACCCCCCCATCCCCCGGACGATCCGTGATTTTATCGCCAACCCCAAGCCTTCGGGATACCAGGGGCTTCACGCCCGGGCCAATATAGACGGCAAAAAGTACCTGTTCAAGATCCGGACCCGGGAAATGGCCCGCCGGGCCCAGCGGGGCCTGGTCCGCTACTGGACCATTGAAGGAAAGAAACGCGGCCGTTTTGTCACGGGATTGCAGGAGATGTTTGATATCCTGGGCAGTGATGAGTCGGTCTCCTACCGGGACATGATTGCCGCCGGCGGCCGCAAGGAGATCTATACCTATACGCCCCAGGGCGACCTGGTTTGCCTGCCTGTCCATTCCATAGCCCTTGATTTTGCCTTCAGCGTGCACACGGCCATCGGCCATACCTGTATTGCCGCCATGGTCGGCAACCGGAGGGTGGCGCCGGAGCAGGTCCTCAAGGACGGCGACGTGGTTAAGATCATCCGTCAGAGCACGCCGGTGGAGTTTGATCCGGATATCCAGAAACTGTGCCAGACGCCCCGGGCCAGGTCGGAACTGGCCAAGACGTTCAGGGAGCGGAACAAGGCGGTCAGCAGGGTCATCGGCGAGTCGGTTCTCCAGCAGGAAATGAAACGGTACGGTCTGCCCTGGGAGATTGTTGACAGGGACGGCATGCGGGAGGTGCTGGATCATTTCGGGCTTGCCGATCTGCAGGATCTGTATCTCGAGGTGGGTCAGGGGACCGTCCGCCTGCGGGATCTGATCGGCCGGATCAAAAGCAGCCTCTATACCGGTTATGAAACACTGCAGTCACCCACCGGCGTTTTTAACCGGGTCAAGCTGGCCACCGTGGATCCGGTGGTGGTGAAGTCCTCGGCCTGCTGCAAGCCAACGCCGCTGGACAAGGGCATCTTCGGACTTCTCAGCGAGCGGGGGTTGTCCCTGCACCGCAAGGACTGCACCCGGCTGCAGAAGATTATGTTTCAGCGCGAGGAAGCGGTGGACGTGCGCTGGGACCTGAAAGAGACCCGGGTGGCCAAACCGCAGAAGGTAATCATTTTCGCGGCCAAGCGGCAACGGCTCTTCATGCTGTTGTCGGTGGCGCCAAGCGAGATGAAGATTATCGATATCATCGCCCTGACCAATCGGCCCAATACGACACCGGCCTGGGAGGTCAACTTTTCCGTGCCCAATCTCTACGAGTTGAAAAAGGTGTTCAAACACCTGGACCGTTCCGAACTGCCCTATGAATTTGTTCTGGAGCAGTAGGGCGCCTGCGACAACCTGTCATTACCTTGACACCACCGGGTAAATCCCGTACTCTGAATCGTTCGTAACTCGTCACAGGGTTTGTAACTCTGCGATTTTACCTGCCCATAACTTGTAAGTGGTCAGGGGCACCGGAACGACTGAACCGGACGGTTATCCGCACAAGACAATATACGTTAAAAAAATGTTTGGAATAGGGCTCCCTGAAATGATCGTCATCCTGGCGGTCGCGCTCATCGTCGTTGGGCCGGACAAGCTTCCGGATATGGCCCGATCCCTGGCCAAGGGAGTCTTTGAGCTGAAAAAGACGCTCAACCAGGTCAAGGAGAGTCTGGCGGATGAGGATAACCTGATCGGCTCTGTCCAGTCGGATTTGCGTAAGACCGCCGATGAACTCAAAGGCGACCTGATTGAGATGGACAGCTTCAGCGGGTATGAGCCGGGCACGCCAAGGGATTTTGAGGAAGGCAGCCCGCCCGGTGTTATTGATATGGGCGATGCGCCGCCGGAGTTTGAGAGCGTTGATGTTGCAACCGGTCAGGACGCTTCTGAACAGGAAACGACCGGCACCTCCGCCGAAGCCGGAGAAGAGCCGTCTCACCCGGCCAAACCCGAGGCATGATCCGCGCTGCCACCGGGATAACCTGTCGGACACTGTCCCGCGCCTGTTGAAATGCGCTCCGTTTTTGCCGCCCTTGAGCATTTTGCGCCGCACCACGCCGAACTGCGGAAGCGTTTGATCCGCAGCTTTCTGGCCATTGGCCTGGCCACGGTCATGGCCTATATCTTTGTGGACCAGATCGTCGCGGTCTGCATGCAGCCGCTCTTTTCAGCCTACCCGGCCCTGGACAAGCTGGTTTATACCAGGCTGACCGAGGCCTTTATAACCTACCTGAAACTGTCCCTGCTGGTCGGGGTCATTGTCAGCTTTCCCGTCCTGCTCTACCAGGCCTGGATGTTCGTGGCTCCGGGGTTGCTGGATCATGAGCGACGGTTGGCCCGCCAGATTGTTTTCTGGGCAACCTTTCTCTTTGTCGGCGGCGCAACCTTTTCCTTTTTCATTGCCCTGCCCAGGATTCTGCATTTTTTCATGAGCTATGCCGGGCCGAATCTTACACCGCTGCCCAAGCTGGGGCTCTACCTCACCTTTGTCGCCCGGATGGTCCTGACCTTTGGCATTGCCTTTGAGATCCCGTTTCTGATGTTCATGGCAGGCAGGGCCGGCCTGGTTTCCAGTGACTATTTCCGGGCCAGGCGCACGCATTTCTACATTGCAATCATTGTCCTCTCGTTCCTGCTGACCGCCGGGGAATTCGTGGCAACGGCCCTGCTCTCCTTCCCGCTTTTCGGCCTGTACGAGAGCGGCATCATCCTGGGGCGGGTCTTCCTCAGGAGGACGAAGAAGGATGACAGTTAATCCAGTTCATCGCAAACATGGCCGCCGGATTCTTCATAGTCCATATTCATGAGTTCCTGTTCCGGCATCATGCCGGGCATCATGTCACCCATCATCCCTGCCATCATTTCGTTGCATTTTTTTATCTCCCGCATGACCGGTTTTTTGGACAATGATTTGCCAAAGGCCATGGCTTTTTTCTGTGCCTTGTCGCGCTTGCCCGCGGCGCACAGTTTTTTCAGCTCCGCTTCAAAGGCACTGGTCTCCTGTTCCAGTTTTTCCAGCTCGTTTTGATCAATCTGCTGCATGCAGGCCTGCGCCTTCATGGCCGCCTCCATGAACTGCTGCATGTTCTGCTGGTTCATCTGCGGGTTCTGGGCCCAGGCGGTTGCTGTTGACAGGGCGAAACAAAGAATTGAGATTACGAGTTTCATGGGGTCCTCACTTTGGTTGAATGTTTTTTGATAGAGGTATAATACCGGATTACGGTTTTTCCTGGTAGAAAATTATCCGTCTTTGCGTTTCAGGATAAAGATGGTGCCCATGATCCAGCTGTCGTGTTCCCGGCGCAGTTTTTCACGGGATCTGACCAGGATCTGCCAGCCGTTTTCAGCCGCGGTCCGGGCAATGTAGTCCTGGTTATGGCCATAGCGGCCGCTGGGCCTCAGCTCCCAGTCCGCGGCAGTGGCCGTTTCCGCGGACAGGCTGAACAGAGCGCCCGGCTTTGCCCGGCTGGCGGCAGCGGCAAACAGCGGCGCCAGGTCGCCGAGATAGGGCAGGACATCGGCGGCCAGGAGCAGGTCATAGGCCGGCCCGTCCTGCTCAAGGAATTCGACGATGTCCCCGCAGAACAGGTGCGAGTAAATCTCTTTGGCCGCGGCCCGTTCAAGCATCTTCCCTGAGAGATCTATGCCGTCCAGGCGCGCACAGGCCGTGGCAAAGGCCTCACCGGCCAACCCCGTGCCGCAGCCCAGGTCCAGAGCGTGGCTGAACTGTCTTGGCGGAGCGGCCAACTCGTCAAAGACCCGGCGCATGGTCTTGCAGGTGGTGTACTTGAGGTCCCTGGTCAGGTTTTCTTCAAACCGTTCACTGTACTGGTCAAAGAGTTCCCGCACATATTCCCGGGGCGGGGCCTGGGAGTCCCGCCCCGAGAGCGCTGCGTACATGTGCCGGGCCGCGCGGCGGTCCGGCTCAAGCTCGAGCAGGCGGCCGTACAGTTCCCTGGCCCGGCCTAAGTTTTTCTGCAGGTGGTTGAGGAAGGCCAGGTTGCTGATGGCCGAGACATGTTCCGGCGCCATCTCCAGGACCCGTTCATAGGCCAGGCCGGCCTGATCAAGGTAGCCGCCGTCCTGGTAGCAGCAGGCCAGGTTGTAGAGGGTGTCCGGGTTGTCCGGCTCAAGCTGCAGGGCCTTGAGGTAGGCCTCTTCAGCGGCCTCGTATTTTTTGCTTCGTTTGCAGGCCAGGCCGAGGTTGTACAAAATATCAGCATCTTCGGGCTGTAGTTCGGCCGCCCGCCCAAATGATTTGGCTGCTGATGCGTATTTTTCCGTTTCAAAAAGGGCCAGGCCCAGGTTGTAATGGACTTCGGCCGCTTCCGGGAAATGGTCGGCCACGCTTGCGTACAGGACGGCGGCCTTGCCCGGGCAGCCCTGCCGGTGCAACTCCACTGCCCGGAGATAGAGACTGGGGATATCTTCGCTTTTCTGTTCAGCTTTCATGGGAATTGATTTGGGGGACAAACTCCTGCTTGAGCAGGCAGCAGGAGATCCGGTGCCGGGGATTATTGTGTTCGTCGTACTCAATATTTTCAGGCTGCAGCAGTTTGTTCATGACGCAGCCTTCCGGGATGGACAGGGCAAAGAAGCGGTCCTCGTTGATGCCCTCACGGCGGATGAGCCGGTCGTTTTCGATCTGGAAGCTGTGGATCGGGTAATCTTCGCACAGGGGACACTGATAGACCCGGCCGTTGGGAAAGATGAAGAAATTATCTGCCACGGCCGCGGCGCAGGCAAAGTCCTCGTCCGGATCGAGATAGACCTTGGGAAAGGTGGTGTGAATGCCCATCTCCGCGGCCCGGCGGGCGACCTCGGGCACTACCCGCAGCCACTGTTCAGGTTCCACCTGCCAGTCGCCGCCCTCGGCCGGGTGGCCTGCGGCCGGTTTACCGCGCAGGCCGATAACCTGGATGAAGAAACGGCGCACGCCATATTCCCGCAACAGTTCGGGCATCCGGTGCAGATGGTCGATGTTCAGGCGTGAGACCGTGTAGATGACGCTGGTGTTGAATCCTTTGCCGACTGCCCGGCGCAGGTTTTCCGTGCAGGTGGCAAAGACCTGGTCGCCGCGGATCGGATCGTTGACGGCCGGCTCCGGGCCGTCCAGGCTGAAACTTAAGTAATCAAGCTCATCAGGCGTGATCCGGTCCAGCAGGTCGTGGAACAAAAAGCCGTTGGAATCCACCGTGACCGTGTAGCGCAGGGACCTGGCGGCCCGGATGATGGCGGGCAGATCGGGATGCATGGTCGGCTCGCCCCCGAGCAGGATCAGGTTGGCGTTTTTGCCCGGCCGGGCAAAGAGGCGGAGCCATTTGAGCACGGTCTCCTTTGCCAGGGTGGCGGTGCCGTGCTGGGGCGGATTGATGTAACAGTGGCGGCAGGAGAGATTGCAGGCGGTCAGCAGGTGCAGGAAGATGTTGCGCTCTCCGGGCTTGAAGCCGATGGTGCGGGGGGCGGTGTTGCTCATGGTTTTGCGGGGGCCGGTGATGCAGCCAGGGTGTATTCGGCCAGGGAGCTGCCCTGCCAGTAGTCGTATTGTCTGAAAAAGTCCTTAAAGAGGGCCAGGCTCTCCTGCCGCAGAATGTTCGGGATTATCTCGACCCGCATCTCAC
Organism: Deltaproteobacteria bacterium; assembly: GCA_024278495.1. GTDB lineage: Bacteria > Desulfobacterota > Desulfobulbia > Desulfobulbales > Desulfobulbaceae > UBA10518. Next base: position 14,827 of record JAJRTB010000113.1, on the reverse strand, counting down.
GGTACAGTTGCGGCAGTCCGGCCAGGTCCAGGCCGGTACCGCCGCCCATGATATCTTCATAGGCCCAGACAACGGTGCGGATGCCCGAGAGCAGGAGGGTGGCGTAGCACATGAGGCAGGGCTCCATGGTGGCGTAGACCGTGACGCCTTCCAGGTCCAGGTCGGGCTGCGTATGCAGGAGACGGCGCAGGGTCGTCACCTCGGCGTGATCCAGTTCATTGGCACGGGGGCCGCTGCTGTTTTGCCGGTGTCCGCGCGCCAGGATCCGGCCGTCTTTGACCAGGACGCAGCCGACCGGAAATTCACCCGCTGCCAGGGCCGTTTTCGCCTCGGCCAGGGCCTCCCGCATGAACTGTTCGTGCTGCTGTGCCATATGATTTTCCGTTTCAGGTGCGTGGACTGTTGAGTTCCCGGATATACCACGGCAGGCGGTTTCTGTCAAAACGTCGATTTTTTTCGCTCCGGTCCGGTGGAAGGCGTGTGGTCGGAAGTATCCAGGATTATAACGTGCGACCGAACGCGAGAACGGACTTTGCGACCACGGTGCCGGTTTCGGGCTGAAGCCAGTCATGTCCCCGGTCAACCACCGGCAGCAGCACCAGGGAGCGGGCCCTTTCCCTGACCCGGGCCTCGGGCAGGTAGGGAAAGATGTTTTTGGGAGTGGTGGCGCAGGCCGCCAGGCAGATTTTGACGGCCTGGCGGGCCTCGGAACCGGGGAGGGTGACGGGAAAGAGTTTCGGCACGGCCCGGTCCGATACCGGCGCCAGGCGGTGCTGACTCGCGGTGGCCTGGCGGCAGGCCCGCAGGAAGATCTTGGGTCGCAGCTTGAAGGCGGGGATCAGAAAGTTCATGGGCCGGTCCCGCCAGGCGGCCCGGGGCACCATGGGCAGGTTGGTCTGTTTGACAAAGTCAAAAAAACTGCTGATGTCAAGGGCGGAAACCTGGGCCGTGATCTGCCAGAAGGCCAGGTAAAAGGCGGTGTATCTGTCACCGGGTTGAATCCTCCAGGCAACCTGGTGTAACCCCCGGGCGCTGATTTCCCAGAGCGTGTCGCAGTTTGAGCATGAGAGCACGATGCTGTCAACCTCTCCATCCAGGTCCCAGCCGCACCGGGGGCAGAGGGTGGGCAGAAAGTTCACCTTCCAGTTAGGCGAGAAGGGCATGGTCTTGAGGGCGGCCGGCTCGATCCGCTCCAAAGGGGCCAGGGGTGTCTCCCTGATCGCGTCAAGAAGATGGGTCTCGTCGCGTTGCAGGGGCAGGTAGATGAAGCTGGTGGTGTCACCGATAAAGGCGCGGTGAAAGAGGTGTTTGCCCCCGGCGGTCAGCTTACTGAGGAGAATCGCCTTTTCCAGAATGGTCTTTGCCTTGATGGAGAGGCGCACAAAGCGGCCCGGCGTCTTCGGGGTGACCCGGGCCATCTTCATGGCCTGGGGCCGCATGCCCAGCGACGGCGGCAGACCGGGAAGTTCATGACCGGCCTGGGTCGTGTCGATCACCCTGTACTGGATGCCCTTTTCCGTCACCGAGAAGACATTGCTCTTGAAGCGGATAAAGGGCGTGTGGATGAGATGGCGCTGCTCTTCCTCCTCAAGCCTGCTGGGCAGCGTATAACGGAAGGCTCCCCTGCTCTGCAGGAAATTTTTGACGCCGCAGAAGGGACAGGTGAGGAGCCGGTCGGTCTCGGCCAGGACAACAGGGGCGCCGCACTGGGGACAGCCCTGTTCAATCTTCAGGTCCATAGGTCAAATACGCGCCGGGAGCGTCGTCCATGCTGATGACATCCGATGGATCGCAAACAATGGCTCATGGATGTCGGCATCAGGCAAGTTTGCTGCCGCACTGGTTGCAGAAGGTGGCGCCCGGCAGGTTTTCCTCGCCGCATTCGGGACAGAATACCGGTTTGGGCTGTTCCGAGGCCGGGTGACCGCAGCGGGAACAGAACTTTGCCCCCGGTGTCAGATTCTTGCCGCAGTTGGCGCACTGCTTGAGGATAACCTGCTGGTGGCCGCAGAAGGGGCAGAAACGGGCGTCCGCCGGGATGACCTGGTTGCACTCGGCGCAACGCGGTCCCCCGGCCTTTGCCGCGCCGGCCGCCTCCTTTGTGGTGCCGTCCTGCAGGGTGCCGAACATGGCCGGCATCATCAGCCCCATGCCCATGCCCAGGCCGGCGCTTGCCTCGCCGGTCGATTCGGCCGCCTTTTCAATGGCCATGGCCGCCTTCATCCGGGAGAGGTTCTCCAGGTCGTTTTTGAGCACGCTCAGGCGGCTGCGGTCGTCAATGGCGCTCTGCACCTCGTCGGGCGGGGTGATGGAGGTGATATAGAGCTCATCCAGGGCCAGGCCGAAGCGGACGAAATCCTTGACCAGCCGTTTTTTCAGGCCCTCGGCCAGTTCGTCAAAACGGCCGGGCAGGTCGAACAGGGTATCCAGCTCCTCGCCCAGGAAATCGTTGAGCCGGGAGATGATGACCCGCTTCAGGTAGTCCTCGACCTGTTTGGTGGTATACTTGCCCATGGTGCCGGCCATGGTGTTGATAAAGAGGACCGGCTGGATAATGCGGAGGTTAAAGACGCCGTGGGCTCTGAGCCGGACCAGGCCCAGCTCCGAGTCGCGAAAGGCGACCGGGTCCCGGGTGCCCCACTTGAGGTCGGGAAAGATCTTGAGGTTGACGAAATAGCACTCGGCCCGCAGGGGACTGGTGCCGCCCCAGGGCACGGACAGGATCTTGGTGATGATCGGAATGTTGCCCGTCTTGAGAGTGTGGCGGCCCGGACCGAAGGCGTCGCAGGCCCGGCCCTTGTAAAAGAGGACAGCGGCCTGGCTTTCCCGGACCGTGAGCTGGGCGCCCCACTTTATTTCGCCGGAGCCGCGCTCGGGCAGCCGGTGCAGCAGCTCCTGGCCGGTTTCGTCAAACCACTCCAGGGATTCCAGAAAGATAAGGTTGTCGACACCCATGGTTTTCCTCCTTCGGGGCTCCTGCCGGAAAAGATTTTTAAGAGCCCCTTTGTTTTCCTGTTCGGCGGGATAAGAGTATTCGCATCCGGCAATAATCCGATTATAATATAAAAAACAGAAAAGATCATCCGACCGGAATGGATACCGGGCCAGCCATCGGCTGGGAATCGCGCCAGAGAGGAGAACATGACGGATTTTAAAGAGGAATGGACGGTTGAGACAGCCATGGAGATCCTGGCCCATCCGACCGTGGACAGCAGGGTCTGGGCCGAGGCGGTTGAATGGCTCCTGCTCTACGGGCCGCCGGAGATCCGGGAGATGTTGAACCAGGCCTCGGGCCATGCCATGCGCCGGGAGTTTCCCGAACTTGTTCCCGAGGGCTACACCGACGAGGGTGAACCGGTTTATGCCCTGGACAAGCTGGCCGCGTCCCTTGGTATTACCGAGGAAGAGGTAGCCGAGCTGATCGCCGGGAAGGAGCGCAGGCACGGCGTTGCCCACCGGGTGGACCCCGGTGCCGCCCGCAAGGTGCAGTAAGGCGTCCCCGGGCCGTCCACCGGTTCAGCCGGGATTGTCCTGCCGCCCGCCCAGCTCCCTGAGAAAGTCGAGCAGCTCTTCCACCTGCCTCGCCGAGAGGGTCTTGTCGAAACCGGGCATGGACGGGTTCAGGCCGTTTGGCCGCCCGCCTGTTAAAATTACTGCGCCCAGTTGTTTTCGGCTCCGTTTGTTGATGATCAAACCCAGGTGAGCCGGCGGGGTGGCCAGGGACAGACCGGCTGGGCCGTCGCCCGCCCCGCTCGCGCCGTGACAGAAGAGACAGTAGCGTTGGTAGAGGGGCGCGCCCCGTGAGATGGTGAAATCCGGCAGTTCGCCAAGCGGTAGCGGTTTTTGCGTTTCCGCGGCCACTGCTCCGGCGGCGAAAAACAACAGCAGGAATGCCGGCAAGAGTATCGTTCTGTTCATCGGACATCTCCCGTCAGAGTCATGAGAAAGGCAACCAGGTCGGCCCGGTCCGCTTTGGGGACGGCCAGGACCGGCTCCCTGCCGTCCTCTTCAAAACGGTGGCCGTTGTCAAGCCGGGCGTGGAGCCAGGCCGGGCGCAGTCTGGCACCCACCCGGTCCAGGGCCGGGCCGAAATAGCCGCCGCCGGTTCCCAGGCCGTGGCAGCTCTGGCAGTTGTATCGGCCATAGTAGAGATCTTTGCCACGGGCCGGGTCACCCCCCGCCTGTTGCGGGAAGGCGTCAATCTCGTTGTTGCGCAGGACCAGACTGATATAGTCGGCCAGCAAAGCAGCCTCTTTTTCGGTCATGTTGAGTCGCAGCATCCGCTCGGTAAGGGTCGGGCGGATGGCATACGGCTTGCGCAGGTAGCTGATGAGCCAGTTCCGTTCTACCTTGCTGCCCTCATCGGAAAGGTCCGGGGCCAGGGCGCCGCCGCTGCCCCGGATCCGGTGGCAGCTCAGGCAGCGGTAGCGGTCAAAGAGGCGGCCGACCGGGCCGCTGACCGCAAAGGGGGGCTTCTGTTCTTTCCGTTGATACCCCGGCGGGATTGTCGCGGACTGGGCCAGGGCAAAGGTGGTCAACCGGCCCGTTTCCTCGGGCGTCAGGGGAAACTTCGGCATCTTCAGGTTGGGGCCGAAGATACGCGGGGCCTGGAGCTTGGCCGCGATATAATCGGGCAGGGTATGGGGCACGGAGGCCTCGCCAAAGCTGATCTTGTCGATTTTTCGCCCAGCCAGGTCGGCCAGGCTCGGGGCAAACTCGCCGCTGTTTGGAACTCCCCGCAGGGCGTGGCAGTTGAAACAGCCCCTGGTCACAAAGAGTCTGGCGCCCCGGATCCGCTGTTCATCGGTGAAAACCGGTTCCGGTGTTTCGGTCTCTTTGTTCTCGTCCAGGTAGTCGCTCTCCAGCAGGAGGTATTCCGCCAGGCCGACCCGTTCTGCTCTGCTCAAGCGGAAGGTCGGCATGATGGTCTCCGGGTCATAGAGGCGAGGCGCCTTCAGCCAGGCCCGGAGCCAGCGGCCGCTACTCTTGCGGCCGATCCGTTCCAGTTCCGGACCCAGGCTGCCGCCGCGGCCGTGGAGGGAATGGCAGGAGAGACATCGCAGTCGTCCGAACAACACCTTGCCCTGGTCCACCAGCTCGTCATAGGCGTCGTCGTCAAGCCCGTCAAGAAACCGGGCGTCCGCCTCCTCTTCGGCCAGAAAGTCGATTTTGTTTTGGAACGGGACAGAGGTGAGAAAGGCTGCCAGTGCCTCCTGTTCCTCCCCGGATAAAAGGAAGTTGCCCATCCGGGCCCGGTCCAGCCAGGCGGCCGGGTCCCGGAGCCAGTTGATAAGCCACCCCCCCGAGACCTTCAGGCCTATCCCGTTCAGATCCGGGCCGGAGTTATGGCGCCGCTTACGGTCGGCCAGGTCGTGGCAGCCGTTACAGTTATAGCGTTTTGCCAGGACCTGACCGGCGGCCAGGGTCGGGGCCTGCTCCCTGATAATCGTTCCATCGTGACACTTGCCGCAGCTTGCCTCAATAACCTGCATCGGCAGCCGCCTGGCATGGGCCTCCTGCTCACGGACGGCATACCCGGCGCCGTCATGACAGACCGTGCAGCCGAAGGTGCGGAATAGATGCGGGGTGGGCGGATGCGCCGCCAGGGGCTGTGCCCTGGGTGCATCCGGGTCGGCCACGCCGAGGTGACAGGTGCGGCAGCGGTCGGCCCGCTCCAGCTCGGGCAGCCAGTCCTGGCGGATTTTGACGGCAAAGCGTCTGGCCGCTTCCTTTCGCGTGGGGGAGTCGGCCCGCTGTTGCAGAGATGTTTTGTATTCCTGCTGATAGGTTCGCCAGGGTGTGTCATATTCCCGGACAATGAGGCCGATGACCAGGAAGGCCAGGACCAGGGCGGCAGCGGCAAAGAAACAGTGAAGTCTGTTCATGGCGCCCCCGCTGGCCCGGCCAGAAAGGACTGGATCGTGTAGAGCACGATTCTAAGGAGAATAAGAAGGGTACCCAGCACCATGGCGTGAGCGGTCAGGCAGCGGACCAGACCGATGGCCCGGCAGGATTGTTGAAAGCTCTTGAAACGCAGCAACATGACCAGGACGTAGGCGGCGCCAAGTACGGGCACTGGAAGAGGGTTGCCGCCGGCTGGGGAGCCGGTGCCCATGGGCGTGCCGTCCGGCCACTGCAGGTGCCAGTTCGGACCGCGCAGAAAGAGACCGACCAGGGTCAGGGCCACCCAGAGGAACAGGCCGGTGCTGAAGACGAACCGGATGGTTCGTTCCAGGACAAATTTTTTTTGTTTCGGGTCGGCGGAATTGCGGATGTCGATATAGGGAATAACGGCCAGGCCAATGAGAATCAGGCCGGGGATGAGCACCCCGGCGATCCAGGGCGGAAAGTAGACCAGCAACTCCTGGAGGCCGAGGAAATACCAGGGCGCCTTGGCCGGGTTGGTTGAGGTCGCGGGATCGGCAACGGCCTCCAGGGGCGCGTCAATATACATGGAGACCAGGAGCAGAGCGATGGTTGCCAGGATGGCGGCCAGGGTCTCGCGCAGGACCATGTCGGGCCAGACTTGTATTTTTTTCGTCTCTGCCATTTTTACGCGTTCAGGTTTGGGCGGCGGCCGGGGACGCTCCATGGAGCTCCAAAACGGTCCATGGAGCGTCGCGGTCTAAACGTCCGGCAAGTCCCCACCCCGGTTTTGGTCGTTGCGGTACTGGTGCGCTCCCGGAAAAAACAGGGGCAGATCTTCGTTTTCGGGAAGGAGGGGGAAGAAAAGGGAAGAAAAGCCCCTGTTGTCTCGGGTCGCTCAAGCATTACTGTGATGAGGGCATTATTTCCGGTTGCTCGTATCATACCTCGGGTACTGGGATCATCTCATCAGATTGCCGCCTACAGCGGTCTCTGCACCCGGCTGTCCTTGCGCACCCGCCAGAAGTGGAAGAAGACGAGAACAAAGAGGGCCAGGGGCAGCAGGACCATGTGCAGGACATAGAAGCGCAGCAGGCCGTTTGGGCCCACCGACTCCGCCCCAAGCACCAGGTGGCGGACATCCGTTTCCGGGCCTGCCAGGGCCAGCGGCCCCTTGCTGCCGATGACCGGGGCATAGGACATCATGTTGGTGCCCACGGTGATGGCCCAGTAGGCCAGCTGGTCCCAGGGCAGCAGGTAGCCGGTGAAGCTGAGCAGCAGGGTCAGGACCAGACAGCCGACCCCGACCACCCAGTTGAATTCCCGCGGCGGCCGGTAGGCCTTGTGGTACAAGACCCGGGCCATGTGCAGAACCACAAAAATTACCATGGCGTGGGCGCTCCAGCGGTGGATGTTGCGCATGATCCGGCCAAAGGGGATCACGTGGGCCAAATCCAGCATGTCCCGGTAGGCCCGCGAGGTCTCGGGCACGTAAAAGAACATCAGGAGCACACCGCTTACCGTCAGCACCAGGAGCATGAAAAAGGCCAGGCCGCCCATGCAGAAGGTGGCGCTGAACCTGAGCCGCTCCGGGCTGATGGTGCGCGGATGCAGGTGCAGCACAAAGTTGTACCCCCTGGGCCCGCCGGGCCGAAAGATGGTATCGCGAATTGTTCTTTGTCGTGTGCTCATTGCTCATACTTCCAGGAGAAACGGGGCACGGTTTCGGTTTTGCGGATCGTTGTCCTGTTGGCCTGCGTTTATTTCCACGGCGCCGCGGCTGTTAACCGCCAGGGCCGCCCGAAAGAGCGGGGCCGGGGCCGGTCCCCGGAGCACGTCGCCTGCCAGGTTGAAGACACTGCCGTGACAGGGACAGTGGAACCGGTTGTCCGCTTCATTGAAGCTTGGAATGCAGCCCATGTGGGTGCAGTTGCGGACCAGGGCGTAGAGCCCCTCGTCGCCCCGGACCACGGTTATCCTGCGGTCGGCCACCTGGAAGTCATGCATGGCGGTGCTCAGGAAATCACGGGGCGCACCTGCTTCCAGGACCAGGGAGGGGCTGTAGTTAACCGGCGAGGAGAGCGAGTTGACCGCGGCAAAGACCCCGCCGGCGCCGCTCAGGACCAGCCCGGCCAGCCCGGCCTTCAAACATGTTCTCCGGTCCATGCACGGGCAGCTCATCTGTTGCGCCTCCGTTTCCGCTTGATGGTGATCTCGGTATCCCGGTCACCGGCCACGCTGACCTGCTGCCTGGCAAAGCGCGCCTTTTCGTGCCAGGTCTTGACGGTGTAGGTGCCGGGCGGCACGTCCCGGATCACAAAATTGCCCTCCGCGTCCGTTACCGCAAAGTAGGGGGTGTCCAACACCACGATAAATGCCTCCATCTCCGGGTGGACATTGCAGAGCTGGGTATAGACACCTTTTTGGGTAAAGGTGTGGGGCTTGACCTTGCCGGTCGGCCAGGTGCCGAGATTGTACTTCTCCCTGTCCGGGGAAAAGACGTTGTGGCGCACCTCGTCGTTGTTGAGGAAATCGACGGTGGTTCCCGTCTGGATCGCCAGGACATGGGGGATAAAGGTCATGTTGCGCTGGTCCATGGTCGGGTTTCCGGCAGGTTTTTTAAACTCGCCCTTGGCTCCGGCCAGGTAGACCACGGCCGGACCCTTTTTCAGCATTCTGCCGCCGTCGACCCGGCCCCTGATGGTCCCGGCCTGGACGGCCAGGGCCGTCATGACAAGCACAAGCGGGGTAAGAAGTGGTATGATTTTGCCCATCAGAGTTCTCCGTTTCCTGTTTCCACTGTTTTTTCCTGCATGACGATATCCCTGTCCCTGCTTTCGGCTGTCTTGAAATCGCTTCGGTAGAGCAGCCGTGCCGTGACATAGAGGGTATCGTCTTCTTCCCATCCCACGGGCAGGGCAAAGTCGTAGGCGGAAACATCCGCCTGTTTGGCCCTGATCCGGTTATCCGAGACGATCCGGGTGGCGCGCCAGACCGGTACGTTGATATTGCCCTGGTCGTCGCCGGTGATCCTGGCAAAGCCCTTGCCCGGCAGCCCGCCATAGTCGTGGTCGTCCTGCCCGGTCCCGCCCCAGGCCGGCACGGTGGGCCCATCGGTCAGCGCCAGCGGTTCTCCCTCTTCCGTTTCCGCCCGCACCAGCAGGATCATGTTACGGGTATGCTCACCGGTGGGCAGCCGATGGCCGGCATTGACGTTTTCAACCCCGACGCGCACCCGGAGGAGGTTGTCGGCAACCTCGGTTTCCATCTGCAACCGGACCGATCCCGCCAGCCGTTTCGGATTGGCCCCGCCAAAGGTGTGTGGAAAGATGTCCTTCGGATCCCGCTCCGTGCCCATGGAGGCGCGCACCTGGCCGTTGACGATGTAGCGGTAATAGGGCAGCATCTCTTTGGTCCAGTTCATGTGGCAGTTCTGGCACTGCCTGCCCTTGTCCTCGGCGTCCGGCTCCAGGGACTCCTGCCATTCCAGCCATTCCTGGTAGGTCCACTGGTTGGGGATGACGCGGCCCTCTTCGTAGAGGGCAAACTCTTTTGCCTCCGGATAGACCGAGTCCACGTCCCAGCTCCTGCCCTCGGGCAGAGTGAAAGCGTCCTGGTGGCAACTGGAGCAGAACTCGCTGGTTGCCAGAAGCGGGTTGTAGGAGGCGGCCATGGGCATGGCTACCACGTCGTCATAGGGCCCATAGGCCAGCAGGGGGCTCATCATGCCGCCGCCCATGCTCACCCTTGTCATGGTGATGGCCTGGACCCCGGGTTTGTTGCCGACGCCGACTTCACGGATCTTGTGACAGAAATCGCATTCAATACCCTTGGACAGGTTCCAGTTCTGTCGCGCGGCCAGGGCCAGGTCGGTCTTGCCGGGGTTCTGCAGGGCGGCGATGGGCAGGTGACAGTCGGCGCAGCTGTTCTGCTGGTCCGGTCGTTTTTCCAGGACAAAGCGGCTGTACTGTTCCCGTACCTTGGTGTTGAGGGCGGTTTTGCCCATTTTCGAGGAACCCCATTCCCAGAGGTGGGTGGTGTGGCAGTTGCCGCAGTCCCGGGCCGCCATCATGCCCATGCCCCGGTTCTGCACGAGATTTCGGGGCAGGGGGCCGGCGGGCGAAGTGATCATCATCGGGTAATCAGCAAAATCCGCCCGGGGCGCCCGTTGCAGGACAATGGTCATGGAGCGGCTGCCGGGCCGGTGGATGCTTGCCGCGTTGAGCCAGCCTTCCTTGCCGGCACTGACCGGGAACTGGAAAAATTTGATGGTGGGACTCTTGAGCGGCAGCTCAAAGCGGCCCCTGGTATCCGTGACCACAAACTCCTTTTCGCCGATGATCCGGACGCGGGCATCCGCTATGGGATTGCCCCACCGGTCCCGGACCGAACCGGTCAGGGAGGCGGCGACCGACCAGGCCGGCGCGGTCAGGAAACCGAGGGCCAGAAGAATGACCAGAAACTGCAATCGTGCCGGAAAACGGTGGGCTGAATTCATGATCTTGCAAAAACCTTGGAAAAGTGCGTGAAGCATCGTTTATGCCGGGATCGTCCGGGCGGCGTCATCAGGATCGGTTAAAAGACCGGCTTGATGGCCCCGGTCAGCATATCAATGCTCAGTTTGGCCACGGGATTGCCCTCGGCGTCGTTGACATCGACCAAGTAGGTCTGCCCTTCCAGCCGGATTTTGCCGGCGGTCAGGCGGCTGTCGATGGTGTTGAGATAGTTGGTGGTGATCTGCCCCGCCTCTTCCATGGTGACGGCGCCGGTACCGGTCCGGTACTGGTTGCCCTGGCAGGCGCAGGCCATGGCGGCAGCAGGTGCCAGCAGGACAATGCCAAGGCCCAGCATGATTATGGTTTTTTTCAGGGTGTTTGTTTGCATGGGTTCCTCCACGATAACGAGAGTTATGGTTGAATGCGTACCCGGTGGTACTGACTGACTCGCAAAGGATTAAGCATTCCCTGTGCCAGTTTAGGGTGAAAAGCAGTAACCTGCTGATTTCTCATTATTTTAGAAGTATTGACAGAAGATTCAGTGAACGGTACGGTACGCTCAGGTGTCTAAAATATTGGCACATGAGGGGAGGCATCGGCGGTTTTGTTGTCTGATTTCTGGACAGTGGGCGGTCGGTCCTTTGTCGGGCGTCAGCGGTCTCGGTGTGAAATTATCTATGATATCATTGGGTTGGCTGAAAGATGGCAGGGTGAGTTGAGACTGGCATTTTTCATGCTTTGACTGTTTCGAGGGAATCGTGAACATGAGAGACTTCACACACTGGAGCAGATGCAGAAAAAAAGCGCCATAATCCCCGGCCCGTCGCCGGTCCGCCGTATCTCCAAGTCCGCTCTGGCCATTATCGCCGGCAGTCTGATCCTGGCTGTTCTCCTGGCCGTATCGACGGTCCGCAATTTCAGAAAGGAAGAGCAGTTGGTCAACGACCTGCTTTTGCGCGAGGCTCTGAACCTGGTCCGGACCTTTGAGGCAGGCGCCCGGACCACGATGATGAGCCCCCCCCAGAACAGGAATCCCCTGGTCATGCTGGTGCGCGAAACCGTCCAGGAGGAGTCCATCTCCTATATCCGCATAGTGGATGAGAACTCCAGGCTGATAGCCGGGGGGGGCGACTGGTTTGAAAACGAGAATCGACCGAGCGCCGCCCAGGTTCTGGCCAGTGACCGTCCCTTCACCACCCGTCTGAAGGACCGCAACATCTTTGAGGTCGCCACCATTATTAACCCCCTGACCTGCACCGAGTGCAGCGCCGGCATGACCATGCGCAACCGGTGGCGCTCGGCCTGCAACATGAACGCCGGGCCGGGCGGGGGGGATCCCAAGACGGTGATCTTCATCGGCCTGCGCACCGACGAACTCAACGAGGCCCGGCACCGGGATGCGCACCACGCCTTTATCATGTACGGCATCCTCTTCCTGGTCGGGACCACCGGCCTCTACTTTCTCTTCTTTTACCAGCGGATGCAGGTGGCCCGGACCACCCTGTCCAACATGCGGCTCTATACCGAAAACATTATCGAGAGCATGCCGGCCGGGCTCATCAGCCTGGATGTCAATGGCCGGGTTGTCTCCTGCAACTCCTGCACCGAGCAGCTGGTCGGTCTCTCTTTCCCGGAGATGGAGGGAAAGCGGTTGGATGAGATTTTTCCGGATTCACCTCTGGGCGGGGTTGACCTGCGGGAACCGGTTCTGGATCTGGCCGTAGAGCTGCGCGACGCGGACGGGAACTCCGTGCCGCTTAAACTCAGCAGCTCGCTGATGCGGGATCACGGCGGCACGGTCATCGGCACGGTCCTGATCCTGCGGGATATGCGGGAGATCAGAAAGATGGAACAGAAACTGGAGCGCTCCCGCCGCCTGGCCGCCCTGGGCCAGATGGCCACGGCCGTGGCTCATGAGATCCGCAATCCGCTCGGCACCCTGCGCGGCTTTGCCCAGTTCTGCAAGTCCAGGGCCGAGGCCGATCCGGAAACGCACCAGTTCGCTGATTTGATGATGAGCGAGGTGGACCGGCTCAACCAGACCATCTCCGGCATGCTGCAGTTTTCCCGGCAGCGCGAGCCGGAGATGACAACGGTCAATCTGCATACCTTGCTGGACAAGACCCGGGTCCTCATGGAGTCAGATTTCCAGAGCCATGGGATTACTCTGGCAATGAATGCTCCTGATGACATCGAAGTGGAGGCGGATCCGGACATGCTGCTCCAGGTCCTGCTCAACCTGCTGGGCAACAGCCTGCAGGCGACTCCGGCCGGGGGCGAGGTGATGGTGTCGGTTGCCCGGGCCGGTGACACCGTCCGGCTCAAGGTGGCCGACACCGGCAGCGGCATGAGCGAGGCAGAGCGGGACAAGATGTTCAACCCCTTTTTCACCACCCGCAAGAAGGGGACCGGCCTGGGGCTGGCCGTCTGCCACCAGATCATTGAGCAGCACGACGGTCATTTCGAGGTGGAAAGCGCGCCCGGCGAGGGGACAACCATAACGGTTGTCCTGCAGGCCCCGGGCAAAGATAGGAAAGAGGAAGATGGTGAATGATATGGCGGCAACAATTCTGATAACCGATGACGACACCGCCCACCGGACCATGCTCAAGGCCAACCTGGCCGGATCCGGGTACAGCCTGCTTGAGGCGTCGGACGGCGACGAGGTGCTGCCCCTGCTTGGCCGGCAGCAGGTGGATTTGATCCTGCTCGATATCAAGATGGAGCGGATGGACGGCCTGGCCACCCTCTCGGCCCTGGCTGAGGCCGGGTATGAGATTCCGGTAATCGTGATCACCGCCTTTTCCTCGGTGGAGAGCGCGGTTGAGGCCATGCGGCGGGGCGCCTTTGACTACGTGGCCAAACCCATTGACATCGATGAGCTGAACCTGACCATTGAAAAGGCGCTCAGGTTCCGGCAACTGCACGAGGAGAACGCGCAGCTCAAGGAACGGCTCCAGGAGCGGTTTTCCTTCGGCAACATCATCGGCAAAAGCCCGGTGATGCAGGAGATGTTTTCCACCCTGTCCCTGGTGGCGCCCTCCGACGCCACGGTGCTGTTGACCGGGGAGTCGGGCACCGGCAAGGAGCTGGTGGCCAATGGACTGCACGAGCATAGTAAAAGAAGCCAGGGTCCCTTTATCAAGGTGAACTGCGCGGCTCTGCATGAGAACCTGCTCGAGAGTGAACTGTTTGGCCATGAAAAGGGCGCCTTTACCGGGGCGGGCGGGCGACGCAAGGGCAGGTTTGAACTGGCCCACCGGGGCACCCTCTTTCTGGACGAGATCGGCGACATGAGCCTGCAGACCCAGGCCAAGATCCTGCGGGTCCTGCAGGAACGGGAATTTGAGCGATTAGGCGGCAGCACAACCATCAGCGCCGATGTCCGGCTGATCGCGGCGACCCACCGGGACCTTTCGGCCATGGTCAAGGCAGGTGATTTTCGCCAGGATCTCTTTTTTCGGCTCTCCGTGGTGCCGATTGAGCTGCCGCCACTGCGGGAGCGGACCGGTGACATTCCGGAGCTGGCCAATTTTTTTCTGAATAAGTATGTTTCACAGAACAATCGGGACATCAAGGGGTTTCACCCCGAGGTGATGAACTGTTTTATCCGCTACCCCTGGCCCGGCAATATCCGGGAGCTGGAAAACATGGTGGAACGGGCCGTGATTCTCTGCGTCGGGGAGATGATAACGGTGCGGGAGCTGCCCCAAAACCTGTTGCCCGAGGGGAGCAGGATGCCCCTGCCCGGCCCGGATGCGGGTTTGACCCTGCGGGATATGGAACGGGAGCTGATCCGGGCCACCCTTGACCAGACCGGGGGCAACCGGAGCAAGACCGCCAAGATCCTCGGGGTCGCCCGTCAGACCCTGCTCAACAAGATCAGGGAATACGGTCTGAGCTGACTGGTGCAAGGTGAGCTGAAAGTTGCACCTTTACAAATTTTCAACTTTCAAGTTCGTAGAGTTTGTCGTCTTTCCGCGGGGACGGAGGGCCGGTTCTGACCTTTTTTTTCATCTCGTCAAAGGAAAAGCCGTTCTCATCCTCGATCAGGTCGCCCATCTCCTGTTCGATCAGATCCGGGTCTTCTCCGGCTTCCAGGCGGGCCAGGGCTTCTTCCATCCGCTCGCCCAGGGAAATACCGGTCTGCTCGGAGAACTTTTTCATCAGACCGGCCATCTGTCTCGGATCGTCGTCGTTCAGGTTTTCAGCCTCCCGCAGCAATCCCTCAAAGGCGCGCTCCATCCTGGTCTCGTCAAACCCGGCCATGGGGTCGTCTTCCTCCGCGGCCCGGCCGGTAACGGCAAAGGTGGACATCATCCGGTCGAGCTTTTTCCGGCCGCACCTGGGACAGTCGGGTCGCGCCTCGGTGTTGATCCGGCGGGAAAAAAAGTTGAAGACGGTGTTGCAGTCCGGGCAGAAAAATTCGTAAATCGGCATTTTTCAGGTGTCAGGTGTCAGGTGTC